>NZ_JBSFVY010000030.1:0-38791 GCF_053592555.1 Streptomyces sp. NPDC002643 | reverse complement strand
GGAGCGATCAGACCCCGCATCCGGACGAGCCCGACCCGAGCCCTCTGCCACACCCTCCGCCTGACGAAGGCGAAGGCTCCCCGAACCGGTGTCCGCCTGACGACGGCTGAGGCCGTCCGACCCGGCGTCCGCATCATGACCGCCAGGCCCGTCCGACCCGCCCTCCGGCACGACCGGGGCGTACGGCAGGACGAGTCGGTCACCGCGGCGGACGCACAGGCCGTTGGCCGACAGGCGCAACCGGGACAGGACCGCCGGGTCCCGCTCCCACCGTGCCGTCAGCCGGGCCAGCCACTCCGCGTCCGGACGGGCGGACTTGCGGTGGGCCGCGCCGAGCCGTACCCGCGCCGTGCCGCCGAAGCGGACCGGCGCCACCCCGGCCAGCAGCCCGAACGGTGTGGGCCGCCCGGCCATCCGCGCGCGATAGCGCAGCACCGACCGCCAGGTCCGACGCAGCGCCGCCAAGGACACCTCCCCGCCCTCGCGGACGACCGCCAGCCGCCGGCCGAGCGAGGGGCTGGACAGGGCCAGCGCCTCGTTCACCAGCGGATCGTCGGTCACCTCGATCAGCGCGGCCCGCAACGCCTTCTCCTCGTCCACCGCCCCCGGCCCCCCGATCGCCGCGACCGGCGCCCGCAACACCTCCACGGGGAGCAACGGCGACCTCAGCAACGCCATACCGAGATGCGCGAACACCGGGCCGGGCGGGGATTCCCCCCGGCCCGGCCCGGAGCGCCCTGCCGACGTCATACCTGCGGAAACGTCAACGGGTGCAGGGTCTGCGCGGTGGCCTGCCGGACGGCACCAGACCACGGATGCATGGTCTGCTGGGTGGCCTGCCGGACGGCACCGGACAACGGGTGCAGGGTGCCGTGCTGCGTGGCGTGCTGGACCACCCCGGACCACGGATGCAAGGTCGTGCTGGTCAACTGCCCGACGCCTCCCGACCACGGATGCATGGTGTGACTCGTCATCCCCGCACCGTTGGCCGACCGGGCGCCGACCCGCCGCACATCCAGCTCGAACGGATCGCTGTCCACAAGGACCACTCCTCTCTTCTCTCGGTCTCTCTTCCTCTGCTCTTCCTCTGCTCCTCGACTGCTCTTCGGCTGCTCTCCTCCGTCCGACCCACCGTGCCCCCGCCCGCTCTCATCCCGGTCACAGCCCTCTCTCACCCGATCCCACCACCCGCAATGACCCTGTGTAGCATGATGAACACAATGGGTGCGCACTACGAGTTCACGGTGCTGGGGCCACTGGAGATCCGACGGAACGGCAACCCCGTACCGCTCGGAGCGGCCAAACTGCGAGCCCTGCTGACCGCGCTGCTGGTCGACACCGGACGGACCGTCTCGGTCGACGCCCTGGCCCGCGGCGTCTGGGGCGAGCGGCTGCCCACCCGCGTCCCGAACGCCCTGCAGAACTACGTCCTACGGCTGCGCCGCGTCCTCGGCCCGGACCTGCTGCTCACGCGCCCACCCGGATACCTGCTCGACGTGGAGCCCCGGCACGTGGACCTGCACCGCTTCACCGACCTGTGCCGGCGGGGGCGTACGGCGCTGGGGGCGGCCCGTCCGGAGGAGGCGGCCGAGGTGCTGCGCGAGGCCCTCGGCCTGTGGCGGGGCGAACCGTTGCCTGACCTGGCGGCGGAGGCGTCGCGGGAGATGCTGCCCGCGCTGGCGGAGGCCCGGCTCGACGCGGTGGAACTGCGGATCGACGCCGACCTCGCGCTGGGCCACCACGGACAGGTGCTGCCCGAGCTGCGCGCGCTGGTCGAGGCGCATCCGCTGCGCGAACGGTTCCATGAGCAGCGCATGCTGGCGCTGCACCGCTGCGGCCGCCAGGCGGAGGCCCTGGAGTGCTATCGGGAGGCGGCGGCGACCCTCGCCCAGGAGTTGGGCGTCGACCCGGGCACGGGCCTGCGGGAGGCACACCGCCGGGTACTGTCCGGCGACGACCGGCCCGCCGCGGCGACCGCCGCAGAGCCCACCGTCGCCACACCGGGACGGAACGGGACGACGGCGCGAAACGGGACGACGGCGCGGAACGAGACGACGACCCGATTGCCCGCCGAGACCACCTCCTTCATCGGCCGCGACCGCGAACTCACCCGCATCACCGACCTGTTGCAGTGCTCCCGCCTGGTCACGCTGACGGGCCCGGGCGGCGTCGGCAAGACCCGGCTGGCACTACGCGCGGCGGCCCGCGCGGCCCAGGCGGGCGGGCCCGCAGCCCAGACGACTCCGGCGGCTCCGGCCGCTCCGGCCGCTCCGGCGACCGACGGCTTCCCGGACGGCGTCCACCTCGCGGACCTGGCGTCCCTGACGGACCCGGACCTCCTGCCCCGTACGGTCGCCGAATCGCTCGGCCTGCGGGACCACTCCAACCGCCCCACCGCCGACGCGGTCGCCGACCACGTACGCGACCGGCGGCTGCTGCTGGTCCTGGACAACTGCGAGCACATGGTCGAACCGGTCGCCGACCTGGTGCTGCGGCTGCTGCGGTGGGCGCCGGGCCTGAAGGTGCTGACCACCAGCCGGGAACTGCTCGCGGTACCGGGCGAGCATGTGGTGACGGTGCCGGGCCTCAGCCTGCCGGAGACCGACGACGACCTGTCCTGCGAGGCACTACGACTGCTGCTGGACCGGACCGGCGCGTCGGCACCGGCGTTCCGGATCACGGACGACAACCGTACGGCCGTCGCCGAGCTCTGCCGACGCCTCGACGGCATCCCGCTGGCCGTGGAACTCGCCGCCGTACGGCTGAACACCCTGACCGCAGGGGAGGTCCTGGACCGCCTCGCCGACCGCTTCCGGCTGCTGGGACCGGCCCGGAGCGGCGGCCCGCACCACCGGCGACGCACGCTGCGGGAGGTCGTCGACTGGAGCCACGCCCTGTGCGCCGAGCCCGAACGGCTGCTGTGGGCACGGCTGTCCGCCTTCACCGGGGGCTTCGACCTGGAAGCCGCGGAGACGGTCTGCTCCGGCGGAATCCTCGCCCGCGAGGACATCCGTGACCTGCTCGCGGCCCTGGTCGCCAAGTCGGTCCTGACCGCCGACAACTCCGGCCCGCGCACCCGGTACCGCCTGCTGGAGACGATCCGCCAGTACGGCCGCGACCGGCTGGAGGAGGGCGACGACGCCGCCCTCGTACGCCGGCGCCATGTCCACCACTACCGGGACCTGGCCGCACGGGCCGCCGCCGAGTGGTGCGGCCCGGCGGAGGTCGACTGGCTGTCCCGGCTGCGGCTGGACCTGCCCAACATCCGTGCCGCCCTGGACAGTTGCGCCGGCCACCCGGACCTGGCGGGTGCGGGACTGTCCCTGGCGGTGGACCTGGGCCGTACCCGGTGCTGGTTCTTCAGCAGCACGCTCGGCGAGGGCCGGCACTGGCTGGAACGCCTGCTCACCCGGCACGGCGCCGCCCTCCCTCCGCAGCAGGCGGTGGCCGCCCACGCGATGACGACATGGATCGCCCTGTGCCAGGGCGACCGCCCCTCGGCCCGGCGGTTCCTGGACAACTGCCGCCGCACCGCGACCGACGCCCCGCCCCACCCCGTCACCGCCTTCATCGAGAGCGCCTACGCCCTGCTCGTCGAGGGCGACCCGAAGGCGGTCGACGCGCTCGCGGCGGCCCGCGCGGCCTTCCGAAGCGCCGGGCAGCCGGGTGACACCCATATGGCCACGATGCTCTGGGCCATGGCCGCCGCCTTCATGGGCCCCCGCGACACGGCCCTGGCCGCACGCGACGTCTACACCGCCGAGGCGGAGGCATCCGGCGCCGAGTGGGCCCGCACCTGGGCCACTTGGTGCGCGGGCCTCACCGAACTGCGCCACGGAGACCCCACCCGGGCCCTGCCCCGACTACGCGACGCCCTGGCCCGACAGCAGACCATCGGCGACGACTGGGGCCCCATGTGGGGAGTGGAAAGCCTGGCCTGGGCCACCGCGGCAGTCGGCCGCCCCCACCAGGCGGCCACCCTCCTGGGCACCGCCGAAGCCCTACGCCGAGCCACCGGCGTCACCCTGACCGGCCTCCACCCCTTCCAAGCCGTACACCACTCCACAACCCAACACATCCACCAAAAACTGGGCGAAACCTCCTACACCACAGCCCACACCGAGGGCCTCACCACCCCGGACCCGATCACCACGGCCCTGAAAATCTCCGAGCCCCACCCCTGAAGCGCCGCGAGGCCGACGACGATGTCAATGAAACACAGCAGCGTCCACATTGACGAGGACTCCTCGAACGGGTGGCCGATCCGCAGGACCGACGCAAGCGAGCCCTGGTGCTGACCGGTGAAGGGCAGCGGGCCCACACCGTCGCGAAGGAGATCATCGACGGCTTCACGGCCCGGTCGCTCGGCGACATGCCCGCCGAGGAAACCAGAACCGTCATCGAACCCCTCGACGAGATGCGCGCCAAGACCCAACCCCCCTGAACCGAAACCCGACCAGCCGACGCGGACACCGTCGCACCCCGGCCCGACCACCCAACTCGCTCTCCCGCGACGGAATGTCACGACGGAAGGAGCGCCGACCCATGCCGAGAACCCCGGGGACCCCAAGAACATAGTCGCCGGAACCGGACAAACCGGCGGCGAACTCGCCACCACGTTGCACCATCTGGGCTGGCGCGGCGGTATCACCCTCATCGACGACGAACCGAGCCCGCCCTACCAGCGTCCGCCCCTGTCCAAGAGCTTCCAGGCCGCCGACGGCGAGACGGTCACGCAGGCCGCGATGAACAACCTCGTCCCCGGCATCGTCGCCGAGTGCGGCGGCTACGCCAGTTGCGCGACCTGCCACGTCTACGTCGACGAGGCGTGGACCGACCGACTGCCCGCGCCCGAGGAGGCGGAAGAGGTCATGGTCGAGGCCGCTTTCGACGTCCGCCCCACGAGCCTCCTGTCCTCCCACGTCCAGGTGACACCGGAGACCGACGGGCTGATCGTGCACCTGCCCGCCTCCCAGACCGGTGCCTGACCGGCCCCGCCCCGGCGCACCCCCACCGAAAGAGGCCACGAGATGACCCCGGCCTCCACCACAACCTCCACGACCGCATGCCCCCGCACATGCCGGTCGACCGTGTCGTCGACTGCGACGACCTGCGCCCCGAAGGCATCGACGAGGACCCGCCCCTGGCCTGGAAACACGCAGGACACCCCGCCCCGCCTCGGCCCGATCCTCCAAGCCGAACGCGAAGGCATACTGAGCAAGACAACGGGCTAACGGCGGTCCTGTCGATGGTCGGACATCCCGGAAGCTCAAGCGGCTGGGCGTGACCGACCCCCGATGGACGGCAACACTCAGCTCCACCGAGGACGTGAGCGGCGAAATGAGCGCCAACGAGCCCCGTCTGCCACCGCTCGGCTGGCAGGCTCAGATCCTGCCGGAGTTGTCCCGGATCGCCGCCGCCGATGAGCGCATACGCTCTCTTCGCACGTATGGCTCCGCCAGCGGCCCTGTGCTGGACACCGACGCATGGTCCGACCTCGATCTGCTTCTGGTGGCCGAGGACCCGGCTGCCGTGGCAGAGGACTTCTGTCAGCAGGTTGAGAACTCCCTCGCCCCCGCGTTCGCTTCCCATCGCAGCGACACGGCCGACAAGCACGTCATCCGCCTCGTACTGTTCGATCTACGTCGTCTCGACATCGCCGTGGTGCCTCCCTCCAGCGGATACGAACCTGTACCGAGGCCCGCCCCAGCCGAGGGGGCCGAGGACACCATGACCGAGCTGGTCAACGCATTCCGGTTCGACGCCGTGCTCGCTGCCGTCAGGGCCGCTCGCGGTGACATGCTGATTGGCGCCCACCTGACGCTCCAACTCGCCCGCCACATCCTTGTCATCGCCATGCTGATCCGTGATCGCGAAGCCGGGACCAACCACCACCGCTTCGGGAGCACCCGATGGGACGCGTGGGCGGCACGACTCACGTCGGCGCCCTCTCCGTACACACGTGAAGGGATCACTGCGGCCATCCGCGAATACGTCGACGCCTTGGACGAGCTTCTGCTGCTCACTCACTGGGCTCATGATCGCGGCTCCACCAACCAGCCCCTGCTGAACCTCTTGGCCGCGATCGATACTCACAACGCGGATGCACTCGGACAGTGACACCCTCCCGTCCTCCATGACGGCCCCGACGGGCTCTCTGATCGCCTATGCGGCTTGGCCTTTGGCGGACACCGCGGCAAGACCTGGTGTCCGGACGACCTGCTCGTCGGAGGATTCGATACCCAGAATGCGCATTGCGGCGGGGAGGGCAAGAATCTCCACGCAGGTCAGGGCCTGCGGTCCACGGGCTGCACCAGGTGCAGCCATGACGAACTCCGATCTGATGAAGCGGTCTACAGTGGGGCACCTATACCACGGACGTTGCGGCAACCTTTGTTTCCACCGCAAGTTGCAGCTACGACAACCGATGCCTGCGCCGCGCTCGGCCTGGCCGTGCCAAAGACGACGATCACCAATCCGGAGACCAGGCGGCGCCAGTCGGTCGACCTCGCCGAGTTCCTCGTACTGGCCGAGGTGCTCGCGGTTCCGCCCATCAGCCTGCTGTTCCCACTCGGCATCGCTCCCACAGTGACGGTGTCACCGGGCCGGCAGATGTCCGTCCGAGACGGCGTAGCGTGGTTCACCGGCGAGGCTCCGACGAACAAGCCTGCCCCGGAGGGCACGCCTCGCGAGTTCCTGGACACCTTCCGGGCGCACGGTGACGCCGTCGCCACGGCCCTGACCTCCACCAGGCCCGCCAAGGAACGCAGGCAGAGGGCGAGCATCACGCTCGATCCTGCTCGCCGCCAGACTCTCCACGGCACGTGGGCGGTCCGCCACGAGCTGAAGGGAGCGAGCCAGCTCGCGCCTGCGTCACGCGATCCGCTATGCCTCGATCCGCTATTCCTCTATGCCTTCCGAGCCGAACTCCGGGCCGTGGCACACCTCTTCGCCCGACCGCACCGTGTCACCCGTCGAATTGATGATGCTGTCAAGGAACATCGACTCGCTCCGGCCCCGCCTCTTCGGCGTCCACTGAGCCTTCGGATCGGAGCCGTGGGAGGGCGAGACTCGGCCTGCCGAGAGAGATTGGCACAGGATGCCGCCCCACGCAGCACCGGCTACAGGCCCGGTCGGGACCGCAGGACCCGCGCAAGGTCGACGTCACCGCGCATAACGACCGCGACCCTACGATCGATGTCCCCCTGCTCGTCTTGCTCGCCACAGGGACAGATACTCCGGCCGTCTGTTTCCACTCGCCCGGCCACTAGTTCAACGAGCCCAACCAAGTCCACGCGAACCGGGCGCACCGAGTGCACGGAGGCCAAGCCTTGGGGCACTGGTCTGCGCAACCAGCGTCTTGCCCTTAATCAGCGAAGCGACCCACCATCATGCGGCCGGGATGACGACGACCAATGGCCCATTCCCAAGCCTTTGGAGACGCCTCCACCCGCACCATCCCAGCGATCCCTCCCGGCCCGATTCACCAGACCCGACGTACTGGGTCACCCCACGCCACCTTGCCGGTGACGACGGCGCGAGCCGGCCGAACGATCGGCGACAACCCTCACCAGCCTCGGCCAGCGCACGTGGCTGACCTTCCGCCACACCCTGCTGTACATGCGCCCGGACGAACTGCGCGGCGTCGAGGGGATCCTCGCCAGACTCTGCGGACTGCCCGTCGCCTGCAGGATGAGCGCCCGCACGCACGCGACCTCCGCGATGGCGGAGATGGAACGCCCGCTCCACCACCGGAGTGCCATACGTGGTCATTTGCCGCTCCCGCACCACCGCCAGGCACCGTACGTTCCTGTGACAAAGTGGCTCGGCGCGAACCGCGGACGGCGTCGGCCCCGTGGCACCATGCGCCTCATGAAGGCAGCGTACATAGAGGAGTTCGGGCCGGCAGACGTCATTCGGTTCGGTGAGCTCCCCCCGCCCGTAAAGGACCCGACGGACGTGCTGGTCAACGTCATTGCCACAACGGTCAATCCGGTGGACACATTCATCCGCTCCGGTGCATGGCGGACCCCGGTGACCTTCCCGTTCGTCATCGGCCGTGACGTGGTCGGCACGGTCGCCGCCACCGGCACGAACGTGACCGGCTTCGCCGTGGGGGACACGGTGTGGTGCAACAGCTTGGGCCACGGCGGACGGCAGGGGGCGGCGGCAGAGCGGGTGGTGGTGCCGGCTGACCGGCTTTACCACCTGCCGGACCATGTCTCCCCGACGGACGCGGCGGCCGTGCTTCACCCGGCGGCCACGGCGTATCTCGCGCTGTTCACCCACGGCGCGCTGCGCACCGGGGAGACCGTCCTGGTCGTCGGGGCCGCCGGGAACGTGGGTAGTGCGGCGGTCGTGCTCGCTGCCGAAGCCGGCGCGCGGGTGATGGCCACCGCCCGCTCCGACGACGAGAAGTACTGCCGCAGCCTCGGGGCGGAGGGGTTCGCCGACTACCGCGAGCCCGGACTGGCCGACCATTGCCGGGAATTCGCCCCTGACGGTTTCGACCTGGTCGTCGACGCGGCCGGCTCGAACGACATGGACACCGCGGTCGGCCTCCTCGCCTTCCGCGGCCGTGTCGTGGTACTCGCCGGCCTCCGGTCACGCCCCGTTCTCCCCGTGGGCCCGCTCTACCTCAAGGACGCATCCGTCACCGGTTTCGTCATCTCTCGCGCCACGACCTCCGAACTCGCGGAGGCCGCACACGCCCTGAACCGGCTTCTGACGCGGGGGCGTCTGCGGTCCCGTACGGTCGAGGAAGCACCGCTGAGTGCCGCGGCCGAGGTCCACGCCCGTCTCGAGCGGGGTCAACTGCACGGAAAGCGCGTCCTCCTGCGCCCGGACTTCGACTCCTGAACCGATCGTCACGGCACGACGGGTGCTCAGCCCCTGCCCTGCCGCGCCCGAACCACCCAGCCTCGCGCCCACCGCAGCGGCGCTTCGACGCACTCGCGCACCGGCCGGCGCGTCGACTCGGCCCCGACGGCACCGACTTGACGGACCCGTAAGGCGTCCGTTGACCGGGTTACACGCCACTGGCGACGCTTCGGGCCATGACGGACAGCGAACTCAGGACCACCCCACCGGAGAACACCCCCCGCACCACCCATCTCTTCCAGGTCAGCGCCGAAGCGCACGTCACCGCATCGCCGGACGAGGTGTACGTCACGGTCAGCGACCTGCCACGCAGCGGCGAGTGGAGTACCGAGTGCGGTGGCGGGCAGTGGATCTCCGGCACTCCCGCAACCGTGGGCGCGGTCTTCCGCGGCGAGAACCACCGATCCGAGGATGTGGTCGCCTGGGCGCCCGTCGTACGCGGTGAGTGGACCACCGAGTGCGAGGTCGTCGAAGCCGAGCCGGGCCGCATCTTCCGCTGGGCGATCCGTGACCGCGCCGGACGGCGGCAGGAGAGCGTCTGGTCGTTCGAGATGCGCGCCGCAGACCACGGTTGTGTCCTGGTGCACCACTTCTGGATGGGCAGGCCCACCGAAGGCATCCGCGGCATCACCGCCCACATGGACGCGGCGGAGAAGCAGAGGTTCTTCAGCGACTGGTCGGCCAAGCTCACGGCGGACATGACGGCGACCGTTCAGCGGATCAAGCAGGTCATCGAGAAGAACTGACCTGCCCCCCGGCCCGGTCCCCCTCGTAGGGCCGTGCCTCCGCGCGTACCCGTACGCGCTCCGAAACGAACTGCAACCCGAACCCTGACTCTCCGCAGCAACCGGCGGGAAGGCGGACAGATGCTCTTGCAGCGCATAGGAAACCGTGGAATCCGGCTGGGGACGCTATTCGATCGCGCCGCGTCCCGGCATCCGGCGAATGTGCTGATCCTGGACCACGACCTGGACCTGGAGCCGGACCTCGGCCGCAGGGCCACCGTGGCGGAGCTGGCGGAGCTGGTGGCCGAACAGGCCTCGCGGCTCTGGGCGGCGAAGGTCCGGCCCGGCGAACGCGTCGTGGTCCACAAGTCCAACAGCTTCGACATCACCCTGCTTGCCTGTGCGATCAGCCGCATCGGCGCGGTGCCCGTGCTGCTCTCGCCCCAGCTCGACGGCTGCACCGTGGCCGAACTGATACGCCGCGCGGACCGGCCCCACCTCATCACCGACCAGGCCACACTGGACGAATCGCTGCCCGAGACGGTCTTCGACCTGGCCGAGGACGTCCTGCTCACCTCCGGCCACCATGACCGTGCCGTGGAACTGGAGGACTTCGCCGGCGTCCGGCGGATCGCTCCGGTGGCCATGCCCGCCGACCAACCGGCCCTGATCACCCACACGTCCGGCACCACCGGCATCCCCAAGCTGGCGGTGCACACGGGGCTGACCCTTCAGGCCCGTTACCGCCCGCAGCGGCTGGCGATCGAACCGTTCGTCCGGGGGCGGGAAACCGTCGCGATGCACGTCTCGTTCGTTCACTCGCGGCTGTTCACCGCCCTGGCCATCTCGCTGATGAAGGGCTTCCCGATCGTCGTGCTGTCCGACTCGGACCCGGTGCGGGTGGCCGACCTCTTCGCCCGGGTCCGCCCGGGAATCCTCGAGGCGCATCCCAACACCTTCATGCGCTGGGAGAGCCTGGCGGACGACCCGCGCGGGCCGCTGGCGGGCGTCAAGCTGTTCAGCAGCACGTTCGACGCCATCCACCCGCGCACCGTGCACCGGCTGCTGCACGCCTCGCGCCGCAGGGCACCGCTGTTCGGCCAGCTCTACGGGCAGAGCGAGGTGGGTCCCACGGTGGTGCGCGCCTTCACCCGGCGGCGCGCTCCGGAGGCTGACGGGCGCTGCGTGGGCAGGCCCTTCCCCGGCATGACCGACGTCCGGGTGGTCAGCCGCGACGGGCGGCCCCCCTCGGAATCCAACCCGGGCTACATCGAGGTGCGCAGCGACGGACGGATCAAGACCTATCTGGGCGAGCCGGAGCGCTACGCCCAGCAGCTCAGCGACGGCTGGTGGCGGATGGGGGACGTCGGCTACCGGAGCAAGTGGGGGTGTCTGCACCTGCTCGACCGCGAAGTCGACCTGATCCCCGGGTTCGGCAGCACGCTCGCCGTGGAGGACGCCCTGTTCGCGCGGCTGGACGAACTCGCCGAAGTGATCATCATCCCCGGCACAGACGGCGCCGCCGTTCCCGTGGTGTGCACTAAGGACGACAAGCCTCTCGACCGGGGCGCGTGGCACAGAGCGGTGGCCGGGCTGCCGCCGATGGCGGAGCCGGTGCAATGGCGCCTGACGGAGCTGCCGCAGACCGCCACCACGAAAATCAAGCGACTCGAACTCGCGAAGCGGCTGACCGCGGCCGGTCCGGGCGAGTAGGGGGCGGCATGGCGACATTGGTCATTGTCGGGGGCGGCATCGGCGGCCTGGCGGCGGCCCTCGCCCTCGCCCGGCGCGGGCATCGTGCCGTGGTGCTGGAGCGAGCCGAGGAGTTCGCGGAGATCGGCGCGGGCATCCAGCTGGCGCCGAACGGGATCCACGCCCTCGACCGTCTCGGTCTCGGCGGCGCCGTATGCGTCCGCGGGGTGCACATCGACGAACTGAGGTTCATGGACGGCGTGACCGGTGGGCACGTGGCGAGCATGCCGCTCACCGGTGCCTACCAGCGCCGGTTCGGCAATCCGTACGTCGTGGTCCACCGCGGCGAGCTGCACCGGCTGCTCCTGGAAGCCTGCCGCCACCGGTCGGAGGCGATCGACCTGCGCGCCGGCAGCCGGGCCACCGGCTACCGCCAGGACGGCTCCGGCGCGACCGTGCTCCTGGCCGGCGGAGAGCGGGTCACCGGGGACGCGGTGATCGGCGCCGACGGCATCCACTCGGCGATCCGGCGGCAACTCGTCGGCGACGGCGCACCGCGCGTCGCGGGCATCACCGTGTACCGCACGGTCATCCCGATGGAGCGCGTCCCCGAGGAGCTGCGGTGGAACGCCGTGACCTGGTGGGCCGGACCGGGCCGTCACTTCGTGCACTACGCCATCGCCGGCGGCCGGTACCTCAATCTCGCCCCGAGCGTCGAGAACGGAGTCACCGAGCCGTTCGCCGCGGTCCCCGTGGACCGGGAGCGGGTGCGCGGCACGTTCGCCGCCCTGGCCCCGGCGGCAAAGCGGCTCCTGGCCCTGGGCGAGGGCTGGAAGTCCTGGGCGCTGGTCGACCGGGACCCGGTGGACCGCTGGACCGACGGGCGGGTGACGCTGCTCGGCGACGCGGCACACCCGATGCTGCACTACGCCGCCCAAGGGGCTTGCCAGGCCCTGGAGGACGCGATCGTCCTCGGCGACCTGCTCGACGGCGAGGCGAAGACGATCCCTGACCGGTTGGAGAAGTACAACGCCGAACGGCGCGACCGCACCGCCCGGATCACCCACGCCGCCCGGGCGAGCACCCGGCTGTGGCATCCGGCCGGAGCCGAAGCGAAAGCGAGGAACGAGATGTTGTCGGCCCTGTCCGGCACGGACCTGCACGACCACGTGGCCTGGATGCACGGAGAGCGCGATTTCGGCGCCGCCGGAGTCCTGCGATGAGCGGCGGGCACCTGAAGGTGTGCCTCGTGGGCGCCGGCCCGCGTGGGCTGTGCCTCCTGGAACGACTGTGCGCCAACGAGCGGACGGCACCGTCCCACGCGTCCGTCACCGTGCACGTCGTCGACCCGGCCGCGCCGGGCGCGGGTGCCGTCTGGCGCACCGACCAGTCCCGCCATCTGCTCACCAACACCGTGGCGTCCCAGATCACCGTGTTCACCGACGCGGACACGCGGATCGACGGACCGATCGAGACCGGCCCCAGTCTGTACGAGTGGGCGGCCCGGCTGGCCCGCACCGGGGACCCGGCCGGTGCCGACGGGGCCGTACTCGCCGAGGCCCGGGCCCTGGGACCGGACTCCTATCCCACCCGCGCCCTGTACGGCCACTATCTGCGGGACTGTTTCCGCCAGGTGGTCGCGCGGGCTCCGGCGCACGTCACCATCACGGTGCACCGCTCACGCGCCGTCGCGATGGCGGACACCCACGGCGTCCCCGGCGGGCCCCAGGGTGTCCGGTTGGGGGACGGGACCAGGATCCACGACCTGGACGCCGTGGTCCTGGCGCAGGGACATCTCCACGCACAACTGACGTCCCGCCAGGAACGGACGGCCAGCCTGGCCCGCATCCACCACCTCACCTACATCCCGCCGTCCAATCCCGCCGATGTGGACACCGGCCGCGTCGAGCCGGGCGAGCCGGTGCTGCTGCGCGGCCTGGGCCTCAACTTCTTCGACTACATGGCGCTGTTCACCGCCGGGCGGGGCGGCGTCTTCGACCGTGTCGGGGGCCGGCTGGTCTACCGGCCCTCCGGCCGCGAGCCGCGGCTCTACGCCAGCTCCCGCCGCGGCGTGCCGTACCACGCGCGCGGGGAGAACGAGAAGGGCGCCTTCGGCAGGCACACCCCGCGCCTGCTCACCCCCGAGGTGATCGCCGCCCTGCGCGCACGGGCCCACCACGGCGAGCGGGTGCGCTTCCAGGCCGACGTGTGGCCGCTGATCGCCGCGGAGGTGGAAGGCGTCTACTACGGCACACTGCTGACCTCGCGCGGTGCCGAGTCCGACGAGTCCGAGGAGTTCGTACGCCGCTATCTGTCCGCGTCACCGCGGCAGCGGGCGGCCCTCATGGACGGCCACGGCATCGCCCCCGCCGACCGCTGGGACTGGGAACGCCTCTCCCGGCCCTGCCACGGGCGAACCTTCACCGACAGGAAGGACTTCCGCGGCTGGCTGCTCGCGTACCTGGCCCGGGACGTGCGCGAGGCACGGGCGGGAAACGTCAGGGGCCCGCTCAAGGCGGCGCTGGACGTCCTGCGGGACCTGCGCAACGAGATCCGCTCGGTCGTCGACCACGGTGGCCTCGAAGGCGGATCGCACCTCCACGAGCTGGAGGGCTGGTACACCCCACTCAACGCGTTCCTCTCCATCGGACCCCCGGTCTCCCGTACCGAGGAGATGGTCGCGCTGGTCGAGGCGGGCATCCTGGAGCTCACCGGCCCCGGCACACAGATCCGCGTCGACACCGGCGGCCGGCCCGCGTTCGTCGCCCGGTCGGCCGTCGTGCCCGGCCCGCCCGTGCGGTCCCGGCATCTGATCGAGGCGCGCCTGCCCCTGCCCGACATACGGCGCACCGCCGACCCGCTGCTGCGCCACCTGCTCGTCACCGAGCAGTGCCGCCCCTATCGAGTCCAAGGAGAGTGCGGCGTCAGTCACGAGACGGGCGGTCTGGCCGTCACCGAGCGGCCGTGCCGGGTCGTCGACGGGCGGGGCCGACCCCACTCGCGCCGGTTCGCCTACGGCGTTCCGACCGAGTCGGTGCACTGGGTCACCGCCGCGGGGGTCCGTCCGGGCGTGGACTCGGTGACGCTGGGCGACGCCGACGCGATCGCCCGTGCCGTCCTCGCCCTTCGCCCTGTCCGGCCGGCGTCCCCGCCGTCGTCCGAGGCCGGGAGCAGCCGGTTCACGGGCGTGATCGTGTGAGCGGCCCCCTGATCGACGCGGGACTGCTCTCACCGGTGCGCGCGGGAGCCCCCGTGGAGGCGGCCGTGTGCGACACGGCGTGGCTGCAGGCCATGCTGGACGCGGAGGCCGCACTGGCCCGGGCACAGGCCCGGCTCGGAGTGGTCCCGCCCGCCGCCGCCAAGGCGATCACCCGGGCGGCCCACGCCGAGCGGCTCGACGTGCGGGCGCTCGCCCTCGCGGCACGGGAGACCGCCAACCCCGTTGTGGGACTGGTGGCGGCGCTCAAGGAGACGGTGCGGGCCCTGGACCCGGAGGCCGCCGAGTACGTGCACCGGGGCTCCACCAGCCAGGATGTCTTCGACACGGGGGCCATGCTGGTCGCGCGCCGCGCGCTGGGATCGATCCGAGCGGATCTGCACACCACCGCCGACGCGCTGGCCCGTCTGGCGGCCGAGTACCGGGACACCCCGATGGCGGGCCGCACGCTGGCGCTGCACGCGACACCCACGACCTTCGGCCTGAAGGCGGCGGGCTGGCGCCAGCTCGCGCTGGACGCCGCCCGGCGACTCGGCACGGTCGACGCGGCTCTGCCCGTGTCGCTCGGCGGAGCGGCGGGCACCCTGGCCGGCTATCTCGCCTCCGCCGCCCTCTCCCAGGCCGCGGCCGCCGCGTATCCCGACCGGCTGGTTGCGGCTTTCGCCGAGGAGACCGGGCTGGCCCGGCCGGTACTGCCCTGGCACGCGCTGCGCTCCCCGGTGGCCGATCTCGCCTCTGCCCTGGCCTTCACCGCCGGGGCGCTGGGCAAGCTGGCCGTCGATGTGCAGTCGCTGGTCCGCACCGAGGTCGGCGAGGTCGCCGAACCCACCGGGCCCGGCCGCGGCAGGTCCTCGGCCATGCCTCACAAGCGCAACCCGGTGCTGGCTACGCTGCTGCGCAGTGCGGCCATCCAGGTCCCGCCGACCGCCTCGATCCTGACGCAGTGTCTGGTGTCCGAGGACGAACGGTCAGCGGGTGCCTGGCACGCGGAGTGGCAGCCGCTGCGGGAATGCCTGCGCCTGACCGGGGGCGCCGCCCACACCGCCGTACAGCTCGCGCGGGGGCTGCGGGTACGGCCCGAGCGGATGCGGGAGAACCTGGCGCTGACCGGGTCCCGGGTCAGCGCCGAGCGGATCGTCGCCGTGCTCGCCCCCCGCTGGGGCGGCGAGGCCGCCAGGAAACTTCTCGACGACGCGTCACGGGAGGCCGAGGAGACGGGGCGCTCACTGGCCGAGGTGCTGTCGGACGTACCCGGCCTCGGTCTGAACGCGGCCGAGTTGGCGAACCTGTGCGATCCGGCCGGCTACACCGGTGCCGCCGGCCTGCTCGTCGACCGCGCGCTGCGCGCCCACCCCTGAACCGCGACCCCACGGCCGTACACACCGAGGCGGCTGTGCGGTGGGCCGGGAGCCCACCGCACAGCCGCCTCGACGTCGCTCGCCCCGGACGTCACCCGCCGACGAGGCCGGTCAGCAGTTCGGCGAGGATGCGCACGCCGTCCCGGGTGAGGACCGACTCGGCGTGGAACTGCATGGACGCGAAGTGCGGTCCGCGCAGGGCGTGCACCTCGCCGGTGTCCCGGTCCCTGCTCAGCTCCACCAAGCCCACGCCCTCGCATTCGACCTTGTCCTCGGACGACCGCGCGGCGAACGTGTTGTAGAAGCCGACCTTCTCGCGTGCCCCGAAGAAGTCGATCTCCCGCTGTGTCCCCTGGTTGGGCTCGTCCCGGCGCGCCAGCTCGAACCCCAGCCGGGTGCAGAGCACCTGATGGCTGAGGCACACGGCGAGGAAGGGCCGGCACTCGGCCAGCAGCGTGTCGACGACCGCCCGCAGCCGCGCGATCTTCGGGTGCCCGGCGGCCCGGGGGTCCCCGGGTCCGGGACCGAGCACCACGAGGTCGTGGTCGCGCGGCGCGTAGTCCTCGTCGAACCGGCGCACCGTCACCGAAAGCCCCAGCGCCCGCAGCTGGTGGTCGAGCATCGCGGTGAAGGTGTCCTCGGCGTCGATGACGAGCACCCTGGTCCCGGTCAGCGCCGGCACCACAGGGGAGGGCGCGTCCCGCCCGCCGAGCCAGAAGTCGGCGACGGAGGAGTTGCGTTCGGCCAGCGCGGCGCGCACGTGCGGGTGGTCGGCGAAGCGGGCCGTTCGCGTTCCTTCCAGGGCCGCGAGCAGCCCGGCCGCCTTCGCCCTCGTCTCCGCGGCCTCGGACACCGGGTCGGAGTGGCGCACGAGGGTGGCACCGACCCCGATCTCGACGCGCCCGGCGCCGTCGATCTCCGCCGTGCGGATGAGGATGCAGGAGTCCAGTGTGCGGGCCCCCCGCTCGTCCCTGCCGATCAGGGCGGCGACGCCGCTGTAGTAGCCGCGGCCCTCCGGCTCGTACCGCGCGATCACCCGGCAGGCGCTCTCCAGCGGGCTCCCCGTGACCGTGGGCGCGAGCAGCGTCTCCCGCAGGATCTCCCGCGGATCGCGCGAGCTGCGCCCCTCGATGAGGTACTCGGTGTGCGCGAGCTTGGCCATCTCCTTGAGGTACGGCCCGGCCACCCGGCCTCCGGCGTCGCAGATGCGGGCCATCATCTTCAGCTCCTCGTCGAGGACCATGTACAGCTCGTCGGTCTCCTTGGGGTCGGCGAGGAATCCCAGCACCTGGGACAGTTCGGGTCCGGAGGCCGGGTAGCGGTAGGTGCCGCTGATCGGATTCATCACCGCCGTGCCTCCGGACAGGCTCACGTGCCGCTCCGGCGAGGCGCCGACGAAGGTACGGCCGCCGGTGTGCACCACATGTGTCCAGTGGGCGCCGGACTCGGTCTCCAGCAGATTGCGGAAGAAGGACAGCGCGCTGCCCAGGGTGTAGTCGCCGATCCGCGCCCGGTACGAGCGCTTGATGACGAAGTTCGCGCCCTCCCCCATGCCGATCTCGTTCCCGATCACCTTGCGCACCGTGGCGGCGTACGTGTCGTCGTCGGGTGTGAAGTGCCCGTCCACCAGCCGGGTCGGCGTACGGACGAGCCGTGGCAGAGCCTCGGCCAGTGGCACCGTCTCGTGGGCGGTCACGTGCAGGGCCAGCAGGGGCGCGCCGTCGTCGACGCCGGCGTAGCCGCGCTCGCCGATCTGCCGGTACGGCACCAGGGCCAGGACGTCGTGGTGGGCCCTGCCGTCGGCGGACGGCGACTCCGGCAGCGGAATCGATGCGAGCGTGGGCCAGCCGCGAACCTCGCCGACGAGCACCTCCAGCTGCCCACCACCGGCAGCCGTGGGCCGGTGCAGCAGTGCGAAGGGCGGCGGGTGCGGTGCCAGCACCCTGCCGAGCAGATCGAATGTCACGCGACGACCTCCTTGGCCGTGAAGACGACGGCGCAGCGGCGTGCCGCGTAGTCGAGCGCCAGCCGGTGGTCGGCGGCGGAGAAATCGGCGACCGCGTCGGCCACCAGGAACGTCTCGATATCGTGGGTGAACGCGTCGACCGCGGTCATCAGCACGCCCACGTGCGCGTACACCCCGCAGATGATCAGCTGGTCGCGGCCCTGCGCACGCATCCGCTCGAGCAGGCCGGAGCGGAAGAAGGCGCTGTAACGCCATTTGGTGAGCAGCCAGTCGTCGCGCCCCGGCGCCAGTTCCGCCGGGATCTCGCGGTCGGCGGGGGCGCGCCGCATACCCGGTCCCCAGAAGTCCTTCAGCAGACCGCGCTCCGCGTCGTCCATGGCGCCGGGCTGCGCCGTGTACGCGACGGGGATGCCGAGTTCGGCGCAGCGTGTGCGCAGCTGCGTGGCGTTCGACAGCAGCTGGTCCAACAGGGGCTTCGGCAGCGCCCGCAGGAAGTAGCGCTGCATGTCGTGCACCAGTAGCACCGCGCGTCGAGGGTCGACCGTCCACGACGGGACGGGGGCGGGCAGCTCGCCCGCACGGGGCAGTTCGTAGGGTTCGATGGGAGGTATCCCGCTCATGTCTTGACTCCGCCTCGTCCGGTCCCGCCGTGCCTACATTCCGAGGGTGGCGCCGCCGTCCACCGTGAGGCTGTGCAACGTGATGTGTCCTGCCTGGTCGGACAGGAGGAAGGCCACGGCGTCGGCCACGTCCGACGGCACGGCCAGCTTGCCGAGCGGGATACCGACGCGGTACTCGTCGGGCCGGCCCGCGATCGTGGTCCGGCGGCCGCTCGCGTCGTCCCACATGGAGCTGAGCATCGGGGTGTCGGTGGAGCCGGGAGCCACCACATTGCACCGGATGCCGTGCCGGGCCACTTCCAGGCCCAGGCACTTGGTGAACGTGGAGGCGGCGGCCTTCGAGGCGGCGTACGCGGCCATCCGGGTGCGTGCCGTGCCGGCCGCGTTCGAGGCCACGGTGACGATGGCGCCGCGCCCGCGCGGCACCATCCGGTTGACGACCGCGCGCGACATCGCGAACACCCCCGTGGCGTTCACCGCCAGGGTGGCGTCCCAGTCCTGGTCGGTCATGTGCCGCGCCTCGGCCACGTGCAGCACCCCTGCCGCGTTGACCAGGAAGTCCACCGGCCCCAGCCGCTGTTCGACCGAGTCGACCAGGTTGCCGACCTCGGCACGGTCGGTGATGTCGGCCGGGAACCCCTCGGCGCCCAAGCCGTCGGCGGTCAGCTTCTGAACGGTGCGCAGGAGCCCGTTCGCGTCGTGGTCCACGGCGGCCACCCTGGCCCCGTGCCCCCCGAGCGCGCGGGCCACCGCGGCGCCGATCCCTCCAGCTGCCCCCGTGATCAGGGCGACCTTGCCCTCCATGTACGGTCCTCCTTGCTACGAGTTCGGAACGGACGTTCCTGCTAGGCCCCCCAGGCCGCGACCACGGACACGGCTTGGTCCGGGCGGAGCCGGGGGTCGCAGAGGCTGGTGTAGTGGTCGCCGACGCGCTCGGTGGCGGAGGGGCTCGGAGCGCACTCGGTCACGTCGTCCGGGGTGGTCTCCAGATGCAGTCCGCCGGCGGTCCCGCGGGCCGACAGCACCGCGGCCCTGAAGGCCCGTACCTCCCGCACGATCCAGTCGAGGTAGCGGGTCTTACGGCCGCCCGGTGTGGTGACCGTGTTGGCGTGCATCGGATCGCAGAGCCAGATCACCGGGTGCCCCGCCTCCCGCACCGCCGTCACGAGTGGCGGCAGCCGGTGGGCGACGAGTTGCGCCCCCATGCGGGCGATCAGTGTGAGCCGGCCCGGTTCGCGCGCCGGGTCGAGGCGTTCGCACAAGGTGAGCAGCTCTTGCGCGGTCATGCCGGGACCCACCTTGCAGGCGACCGGATTGGCCACCGCGGAGAGCAGCGCGACATGAGCACCGTCCAGCCGACGGGTGCGATCGCCGATCCACGGCCAGTGCGTGCTGGTGAGGACGGGCGCACCGGTTACGTCCTCGCGCACCAGCGGGACCTCGTAGTCGAGGACGAGGGCCTCGTGACTGGTCCACACCCGTGGATCGTTGTCCGGTTCCCCCGGCCCGCGTCGCCAGCCCAGATGGCGCATCACCGTATCGGCGGCGCGGTAGCAGGTCAGCATGCGCTGGGGATCCGGCCGCCTGCCGACGGGATCGGGCTCGTGGCTGTTGACCATGTGGCCGCGGTAGACGGGGAGTTCGAGTTCGCCGACCCACTCCGTCGGCTTCGAACGCGGCTTGCCGAACTGGCCCGCCATCCTCCCCACGCGGACCACCGGACGGTGAGTGATGCGCTCCAGTCGGCTCGCGAGCACGTCCAAGAGGTCGGCCTTGCGGGCGACATGGGACGCGGAGCACTGCGCGGGGTCCTCCGCGCAGTCGCCCGCCTGCACGACATGGGCCCCTCCGGCGGCGACGACGGCCAGCGCGGAGCGCAACCCGCGCACGTCTCTGGCGTCGACGAGCCCAGGGGAGGCCAGGAGCTGCCGCCGCACGCGCCGGACACGCTCCGCGTCGCCCCACCCCGGCTGCTGCAGGGCCGGTTTCGATCCGATGTCGAGCACAGGGTTGTCCACTGAAGTCTCTCCCCTCGCGGATGGATCGGTCCGCGGGTAGGTCCCACGGTTGCCGTGCGGCACGGATGGCGCGGGCTGCCGTGCGCGCCTGTGCGGTAGCTGCCGGGCGGTCTGTCCGGGAGCCGGACACCCACTCCGCCGACGGGTCGGCGAACACGCCGCTCTCGGGCGGTCAGCAGACAGACCGATCCTGTAGGGGGAGGCGGACCGCAACAACACGCCGCGGTTCACTTCGTCAGGTGCCGGTGACTTCGTCAGGTGCCGGGCTTCGCTCTGCCCGTCCGCCCGTTCCACACCTGGCCCGGGCAGGTCAGCGCGGCGATTGCGTGGGCGGCCGAGGCCAGGGTCATGTGGCGGTGCCATCCATCGAACGAACGGCCCACGTAGTCCTCGATGCCCACGTTCTTGGCGACCTTGTCGTAGTCGCCTCGCATCCCCTCCAGGAGCGTGAACAGCGGGAGCAGCGACGCCGGATGACGGGACGTCAGGTCGGTGAGCCACAACTGCGGGGTGTTCTGCTGTCTGTTTTCGGTCAGTCCGACCAGGGTCAGACGCCGGCCGCCCCGGGCCCGCAGCCGTCCCGTCCTCCCCAGGGGAAGGCGGACGGTCACACTGGCGATCAGGCCCGACCGCACCCCACCGCCCCTGCCGAACTCGCGCCACTGGGCCGGCTGTCTGGTGCCGCTGGCCGCGCGCATGACATCACCGGCCAGCATGCTCGCCGAGCCCCGGTGGCCGGTCAGCGCCGGGTCCGAGACGAGCAGGGGAACCGACTGGTCGACCCGTGCCAACAGGGGGATGCCCTTGCGGCCCAGACGTTCGAAGAGCATGGCGAGGTTCAGGGAAGTGGCGTCCAGCACCACCGGCCGCACCGGCATCCCCCATTCCGACACCATGCTCACGCAGAGCCTGACGGCCTGGTCGGAGAGGGTCTCCGCCTCGACGCTGTGCGGGATCGTCGCCTGGCTGCCCGGCGACCGCTCACCGATCCACGTCGGGGAAAGATGGAGCCCCCAGTCGACAGGGCTGCTCCGGCAGCCGGAAGCCGCCCAGACCCCGACCGTCTGCTGCGCGTTCAGCACCCGTCCCTCGGCCGGGACGAACCTGCGGTCCACGCCGACCGAGTGCTGCCCCGCCTTACGGATCACCGTGTCCTGCACCACCCAGGCCTCGACCGGCAGGCGGGGCACCAGATAGCGGGCCAGAGCCTGGCGCACCGGCGCCCAGTCCCATGTCGACTCGCTGATGAAGTGGTGCAGGCTCTGGTCGGTCGCCCGGCCGCCGATCAGACTTGCGATATTCCTGATCGACTTCCGCCCGGGAACCTCCAGAAGGCCCCTGACGTACTCGACGCCCTTCTTGCGCTGATCAGCACGCGGCAACGAAGCGAAGAGCGACGTCGATATCTCTCGCAGTAAATCATCCGGCGGAACATTCTCACCGAATAATCGATCCGCGTTCTCTTTACATTTGCCATTCTTAGCCAGCGGAAACCCGGCTGCACTCAAGAGTGACCCCCGAATAGCTGTACCGCCGGGCTGGAACGCATGCCCGCGGACGTTGGAGAACGCCGAACACCCCGCGACTTACACGTGCACAGGGCAAGCGCTCCGGACCAAACGGGAAAACACTCTACGGATACGTCGATCTTCGCACCACCCCACAGGACTCGAATCTGTCACCTACCCCCCTGATGAGCGACAACACACCGGCAACACACCGAGCGAACCTCGCATGAAACTCCGTCAATCAGCCCGGAAAAGAAAGAAAAGTACACAAAGCGCTAAAGGGGAACTTTCCCTTGTCTTTACCCGGCCTTTTGAGACGGACGATGAATTGGCCGAACTTCTCAGCAGTGCACGGTGGCGACATGGACGGTCTCGCCCACGTGGTCGCGGTGCGTGACCTCGTGGACGAGGGCGTGGGCAAGATCGACCCGAGAGGTGAGCGTGCGCGGCGCCGGGTCCGCGGTGATCCGGTAGTCCGTCACATCGCTCCGGGTGACGAGGCGCCCCGTCCGGAAAAGGGTCCAGTCGAGCCCGGTCTCACGGACGATGTCCTCCATGCGCCGTACGTCCTGCTGGACGGCGCGGCCGCACGCGAGGACCACCGGGCGGAACGCCCGCTGACACAGGAGGCCGCCCCGGGACAGGTCGGCGGCGTCGAGGCCGGCGGAACCGACGCAGAGCAGGCGCCGCACACCGTGGTTCATCATCGCCTTGACGACGTTGAAGGCGGCCTGGGAGCAGACGGTGACGGGCTTCGGGGAGAGCGGCGCGCCGATCACCGAGAGGACCGCGTCGTGGTCGCGCACGACCCAGTCCACCGCGTCGGCGTCCATCACGTCCGCGTCGGCGACCTGCACCCGGTGGTCACTGAAGGGGAAGTCGGCGGGCCGCCGGGTGATCGCGGTGACCGTGTGCCCCGCGGCCATGGCCATGGCCGTGACCAGACGACCGGTCGGGCTGTTGGCGCCGAGCACGATCAGCCTCATGCGATCCTCCCTGGCAGATGACCTGGACGGCCGGGCCTGCGCGCGGTGGGGGACGCGCGAGTCGAACAATGGTCGGGCACTCGTACATTGATCGAGCACGCCGATCAATGTACTACGCTGGTCTTCCCCGCATACGATGAGCGGGAAAGGTTGGTGGGTGTCAGCGTGAGCAAGTCACGGGGGGCCGGTCGTACGGGCTCGGATTCCGGGCAGAGCGTCTGGCTGCGCCGGCCGCCTGCGCCGCGCCACGAGCCGCCGCTGTCCAGGGAGCGCATCACCGAGGCGGCCATCGCCCTGCTCGACGAGGAGGGCATGGAGCGGCTGACCATGCGCCATCTGGCGGAGCGTCTGGGCGTCGGGGCCACGACTCTGTACTGGCACATCGACACCAAGGACGACGTGGTGGACTTGGCCACCGACGCCATCTTCGCCGAGGCCCCGCTCCCCGACGGGCAGGACGGAAGCTGGCAGGAGAACGTCGTGGCCCTCCTCTCCGGATGTCGGGCCATGCTCCTGCGGCACCCATGGTCCGCGGCGCTGCCGCTGCGTCAGCGGCCGTCGATCGGGCCGAACTTCCTGGCGTGGCTGGAATTCCTCCAGGCGACGCTCTCGCGCGCCGGATTCAGGGCACAGCAAACACAGGCCGTCTGCTGGCTACTGTACAACCACGTCCTGGGCTCCGCCGCGAGCCAGTCCAACCTCCAGTGGTCGAAGGCCGAACGCCTGGCGGCCCAGGAGCAGTTGAGCCAGCAGCAGGACCAGTTCCCGACGCTCGTGGCGTACGAGTACATGCTCGACGAGGACTGGGAGGAGAACTTCCACCTGGGCGTGAAGTTCGTCCTCGACGGCCTTCACTCCCAACTCTCCGTCGGCGACTGAACCGTTGCTCCCGGCCCGGCACCCGACGGGTGGCCGGAGTCGATCGATCGGCCGCGGCTCATCTGACAGATCCGCACGGGCCTGCTGGACCAGGGATCGAAAGCCGACTGTCCTGATCCCCATACGGATCCGCCGTACCCGGCACGCCGGCCCTCGCGCAGCGCCAGAGCCGCAGTCGGCCGAGCCGCGGGTAAGGCGGCGACACGGCACACGGACGGCGGGGTCTTGGGCTCCGTGCTCGTCGCGTCGACGCGGGCGTGTGGCCGGTACCAGTCAGGACGACATTGGGAGCAGATCATGATCACATGCGGTGCCGCCCAGGACGCACGGGGCGTGCTCGGAACGGGGTCCTACGTACCCAGTCGCGTGATGAGCAACAAGGACATGAGTGCCCTGGCCGGCGTTTCCGAAGTGGCCATCCTGCGCAAGACCGCGATCCGCGAGCGGCGCTGGGCGAAACCGGAGGAGGCGACCTCGGACCTCGCCGTCGGCGCCGCCCGGGCGGCCCTGGAGCAGGCCGGGATCAGCGCCGCCGAGCTCGGTCTCATCATCGTGGCGACCTCCACTCCGGACTCCCCGCAGCCGGCGACGGCCTGTGTCGTCGCCGACGAGCTGGGCGCCGGGCAGGGCACCGCCGCCTTCGACGTCAACTCGGTGTGCAGCGGCTTCACGTTCGCCCTGTCGATCGCCGAGCGTATGCTCGCCGACGCGTCGGCCGAGTACGCGCTGGTCATCGGCGCTGACGTGTACTCACGGATCCTCTCGCCCGAGGATCGCCGCACGATCGTGCTGTTCGGGGACGGTGCCGGTGCCATCGTGCTGGGCCCGAACGGCCGCCAGCGGCTGATCTCCACCAGGCTGGCCAGCTTCGCCTCCGCGCGTGAGCTGATCGGGGTACCCGGCGGCGGCAGCCGTCTACCGATGACGGAGGAGACGCTCCGCGACGGGATGCAGTACTTCTCGATGAACGGCAGGGGCGTCACCGAGTTCGTCGAGGCCCAGGTGGTCCCCGGCATCCAGGAGTTCCTCAAGGACAACAGGGTGAGCCAGGACGACATCGCGCACTTCGTGCCGCACCAGGCCAACGGTCGGCTCCTTGAAAGCATGTCCGAACGGCTGGGCATCCCCTCCGACCGGATGGCCACCACGGTGACGCGGTACGGCAACACCGGTGCGGCCTCGGTGCCCATAACCCTCGACCACCTGGCCCGTTCGGGCGCCGTGGCCCCCGGTGACCTGACCCTGCTGGCGGCGTTCGGCGGCGGCATGTCCATGGGGCTGACGCTGATGCGCGCCGCCTGATCCCTCGGTACATACAGGCGCTCGGCTGGGGTTTCTCCCAGCCGAGCGTTTCGCCTGAGCGGCGCAACCGGGGCGCGGCTCACTTCTTGCCGATGTGCAGCGCCTCCTTCTTGAAGACCTCGAAGTAGCTGGGAACGCCCTGGGTGGTGATGACCTCGACGCGGGCGCCGACGTTGCGGTTGTCGACCGCCTCACGCACCAGCACGTCCGCGAGGTCCCGTCGCGAGGTGAACCAGCCGGGGTGGCGGGACAGGCTGACGATGTAGTCGGTGGTGGTCGTGGCGTCGAAGAGGCCGGAGGGGCGGACGACCGTCCAGTCCAGGCCGCTGGCGCTCACGATGTCCTCCATACGGCTCGTGTCCTCGTAGAGGGGGCGGCCCATCTTGAGCAGGATCGGCACGATCACCTTGCGGAATATGAACTTCTCGCCGGGCGCGTCCTCGTAGTTGGCCCCGATCGAGCTGACGCAGACCAGGCGCCGGATGCCGTGGGCGCGCATGGCCTTGATGACGTTCTCGGTGCCCTCCGAATAGACGGTCACCGGCTCCTTGGTGTACGGGATGCCGACGGTCGAGATGACCGCGTCATGGCCGGCCACCACGCGGTGCACCTCCTCGGCGTTGAGGATGTCCGCCCCGACCACGCTTAACCCTGCGCCGCTCAGCGGGAATGCGTCGGGCCTACGGGTGACGGCGGTGACCTCGTGGCCTTCGGCGAGTGCCTGTTCTGTGGCCAGCCGGCCCGTCGGACCGTTTGCGCCGAAGATGACCAGTTTCACGTGTTCCTCCTGTGCGGGACGACATGGTGCGGCTGCAGCGCGTCGGACATCGATCGAGTACTCGAACACTGATCTAGAGCCAGATCAAGGTACCACGGGCGGAAAATGGAGCCACGGGCGGATCGGGTGGCGGGACCTGGCCGCTGACATGCAGCGCACCCGCGGCCCTGAAGGCCGCGGGTGCGCTGCGTTCCTGCCTCGGCGGCTCGCCGTCGGCCCACTCACCGTCAGTCCACGGACAGCCGGGGGAACTTCTTCATGAGGAACTCGAAGTCGAGGAAGTCGATGGCGGACTCCTGCTGCTGGAGCCCGGTCTGATAGGCGGTGGCCACCTCCACCAGCCGCAGGGTCTGGTACTCGATCGCCTTACGGTTGTCCTCGTGCACGTTGTTCGGCGCGTGCCGCGAGATGCTGCACGTGCCGTAGGGCGATCCGTTGTGCTCGGACGCCAGGATCTCGACGCTCGAGCCGTTGGGGACGATGAGGCAGCCCCAGTGGCACAGCACGTTGTGGAGGGCGAGGATCGCCGTCTGCTGGCCGGCGTGCGCGGCGGACCCGGAGGCGAACACGGTCGCGACCTTGTTCGCCAGCTTCCCCGGAATGGCGACCGGACCCGAGCGGTCGACGAAGTTCAGGATCTGAGGGGCCGGCATCCCGAAGTGGACAGGCGTGCCGATCATGATCGCGTCCGCCGCCACCAGATCGTCCAGCGTGGCCACCGGGATGTCACGGGTGGCGGTCTCCAGTTCGGCGTAGGCCTCCTTGTCCAGCACCATCGGGTCCGGGAGCTCGGGGACCTTGAACAGCTTCGGCTCGGCACCCGCCTTCTGAGCTGCGGCGGCCGCCGCGGTGGCCAGCTGATGGATGTTGCCGCTCCGGGAATGGAAGACGATGGCTACCTCGACCATGGAAATCTCCTCGGCATTCGTCGCTGCGGGGAATACGGCATCCCCGGCTACGAGGCGTCATCCTCACGGCCCCGCGCACACTCTGCCCAGGAGCGCGCCGGATAGTTCGTCAGGTCCGCGAACAGCTCTTCCCTGCCGGAATTCCGGCAGGGTGCGGACCTGACAGACTGGCCGGTGGCGGGTTGAGTACCCATCGGACGTGCCCTGTTCTGTTTCCATGTCGAATTCCAAAGACGTGAAGATCGCTCTTCCCACCGAACCCGGTCAGCTTTCGGCGGCATTCGAGCAGGCTTTCAACGAGGGCAGTCTCAAGGCGATCCAGCAGCTCTTCGAACCGAACGCCATGCGTGTTCTCGCTCCCGGGGAGTATCTGACGGGTGAGGAGATGTGGAAGTCGGCCGAGCAGTCGCTGCCGGACCGCCTCCCGGTCAAGCTGTCGGTGCGGCACATCTACACGGTCGGCGACACGGCCCTGATGATCTGCGACTACGTGCACGAGGGCACCGGGCCGGACGGTACGCACCAGCGCGTCGAGGGCACGGCCGCCGACATCCTCCGCCGCGGCGCCGACGGCGTCTGGAGGTGCCTGATCAGCAACCCGCCCGGCACCACCCGGGCCTGACCGGCATCCCGACCCGACCCCCACCCGAGGACGATCGATGCCGGACAGCAAGCAGACGCCCGCAAGAAGGCCGTGGTCGCGGGCCATCGACGTGCATCACCACATCCTGCCGGACTTCTACCTCGACGAGCTGGCGCGGATGAGCGTCGCGACCATTCTTCCCGGAGTGGACAGGCCGACCTGGAGCGCGCACGGCAGCCTCGCCATGATGGACCGGCACGGCATCCGTGCGGCCGTGGTGAGCGTCTGGCCGGGGGTGCCGACGGCCCTGGAACCGAAGCCGGCCGCACGGTTCGCCCGCCGGGTGAACGAGTACCTCGCCGAGCTGGTAGCCGCGCACCCCGACCGGTTCGGCGCGTTCGCCACGCTTCCCTTCCCGCACATGGACCTCGTGCTGGAGGAGTTCGAGTACGCCGCCGGCACGCTCGGGCTGGACGGCGTGGGACTCGTCAGCAACTACGGCGGCCTGTACACGGGCGACCGCTCGATGGACCCGTTGTTCGCGGCGGCGGCCCGTCGGCGCAGTCCGCTGTTCGTGCACCCGACGGTTCCCCCGTCGACCGGCCAGCCGGACTTCGGCCTGCCGGCCTCGCTGTACGAGTTCCCCTTCGACTCGGTGCGCGTGGCCGCCCAACTCCTCTACAACCAGACCCTGGACAGGTTCCCCGACCTGCCGGTGATCCTGCCGCACGGCGGTGGCGGAGTCCCCTTCTACGCCGGACGCCTCGCCTGCGGCGGACTCATCAGCCCGCCCCTCGCGAAGCGGCTGCCCGAGGACCCCGTCGGATCACTGCGGCGGCTCTACGTCGACATCGCCATGGCGGGTGACCCGCACGCCCTGGCCGCTGTGCGGTCCTTCGCCCCGGCGGACCGGATTCTGGTCGGCTCGGACTTCCCGCTCATGCCGGAGCACTACACGCTCGACACCGCCCACCGCGTCATTGACCACGGCGGGTTCCGCGCCGAGGAGCTGACCCGGCTGGAACACGCGAACGCCGAGGCCCTCTTCCCGCGATTCAACGGAAAGGACGGATGAGACGCCGTGTTGGACAAGCAGACGGTCTCCGCCTACCTGAACCGCATCTCGGCCGACCGCCCGAGGCGCCTGGACGCCGACGCCCTGCGGCACCTGCACGAGCGGCATGTGCTGTCGGTGCCCTTCGACAACCTCGACTACCACCGCGGCGGCGACATCCAGATGGACGAACGAGCCGTCGACAAGATCGTCCACCAGCGCCGCGGAGGCCTGTGCGGTGAGATCAACACCGCGTTCTACCTTCTGCTCGCGTCCATGGGATTCGACGTGACCCTGCACCAGGGCCGCGTCCACGTCCCGGGAGGCGGAACGACCGCGCCGTACCACCACGTGGTGATGACGGTGGCCGTCAGCGGCACCCGATGGATCGCCGACATAGGATTCGGCAAGAGCAGCCGCCGCCCTCTCCTGCTGGACCGCGACGAGCCCCAGTCGGATCCGCACGGCGAGTTCACCACACGGCGTCTGGACCGGCGGTCCGTCGAGGTGCTCCGCAACGGGACACCGCAGTACATCCTCTACGAGGAGCCGGTGGAACTGGCCGACTTCCACCAGACGATGTGGTGGTACCGGACCAGCCCGGACTCCCCGTTCCTGCAGACCCTCATCTGCTCGCTTCCGCTCGAGAACGGCTGGGTCATCCTGCGGGACGACCTGCTGACGGTCGTCTCCGGCGAACAGAAGCGGACCGAGAAACTCGCCGACGACGCCGCGGTGCTGGACGCGTACGAGAAATGGTTCGGGATGAAACTGGAGAAACGTCCCGTTCCGACCCCGTACACCAACGACTCGCTGCGTTTCTCGTTCGACAGCGACTGACATCCCACACCCACAGGGGAACGGCATGCTGGATGAAGTGACGACGGCCGCCTATCTGAAACGCATCTCGGCGCAGCGACCGGACCGGCCCGACCTTGCCGCGCTGCGCCACCTCCACGAGCGGCATGTGATGACGGTGCCCTTCGAAAGCCTCGACTACCACCTCGGCAAGGAAATCCACTACAAGGACGAACGGATCGTCGAGAAGATCGTGCACGCCCGCCGCGGCGGTGCCTGCGGTGAGCTCAACAGCGCCTTCCTCTTCCTTCTGCGGGCCCTGGGCTTCACCGTGCACCTGCGGCACGGGCGCGTCTGGATCGGCGGCCGGCTGCGGGATCCGTACAACCACATGCTGCTCACGGTGGAGATCGAGGGGCGGCACTGGCTCGTGGACGTCGGCTTCGGCAAGGGCAGCAGGTACCCGATCGCCCTGGACACAGCGGAGGCGCAGGACGATCCGCACGGCGCGTTCTGCGTCCGGATGGTCGACGACCGCGCCACCGACGTCCTGCGGGACGGAAAACCCCAGTACCGCGTCTACGACGATCCGACGTCCCTGTCGGACTTCGACCAGGCGATCTACTGGTACCGGACCAGCCCGGACTCGATGCTCCTGCAGAACATGTTCTGCTCCCTTCCGCTGGACGACGGCCGGGTGATGCTCAAAGACGACGTGCTGACCATCACCCATGGCCAGGAGACAACGACCGAGAAACTCGCCGACGACGCCGCGGTGCTGGACGCGTACGAGAAATGGTTCGGCATCACGCTGGACAAGCGCCCCACGCCCAGCCCGTACCTGAGGTCCTCCGTACGCATGGCTTTCGAGGAGAAGTAGGCGCCTCACCCCGGAACACGACCGATCCGGCACCACAAAGGACTTCGTCATGCCCAAATGGGAACTCGCACCGGTCAGTCCACGCAGCGTCGCGCTGGCGTTACCCGAGAGGGTCGTCACGAACGCGGAGCTGTGCGAAACCCTGGACACCACGCCGGAGTGGATCGAGGAGAAAACCGGAATTCTGGAACGGCGCTTTCTCGCATCGCACGAGACCGTTCTCGATCTCGCGGTCGAGGCGGCCGAGAAGGCCATGGCGACGGCCGACGTCGGGGCCCGCGGCATCGACGTCCTGGTCGTCGCGTGCACGAGCCCGGACTGGATCATGCCGTCCCTGGGAGTGAGCCTCGCCGAGCGCCTCGGCATCGAGACCCCGCGAATACTCGACCTGACGCAACACGCGTGCGCCTCCTCCGTGTACGGGATCCACACGGCCTCCTGTCTTCTGCAGGAACCCGGTCTGGACACCGCGCTGGTCGTCTGCGCAGAGCGGGGCTCCGGCATCACCGATCCGCAGGAGCGCCTCACGCGGATCTTCTTCGGGGACGCCGCGGGGGCCGTGGTGCTGCGCAGGACGGACGGCGCGGACGGCCTGCTCAGTTACGACCTCGGCAACGTCTACTCGGACGGCGTCCGGATGGCGACAGCCTGGCGGGTGGACCAGGAGGTGCCGACATCGACGACGGACACCCCCAGGTCGCCGTACATCTTCATGGACGGCAACGTGGTGCTGCGGGAGGCGATGACCCGGGTGCCGAAGTCCCTGAGCGAGGCACTCTCGCTGGCCGGCGTCACGGCGGACGAGGTGAGCGGCTTCGCGGTCCACCAGGCGAACGCCAAGCTGGTGCGGCGCATCGGAAGCATGGTCGGCGCCGCACCCGAACAGGTCCCCGTCACCGCCGACACCCTCGGCAACACCGCCGCGGCCTCACCCCTGACGGCACTGTGGCGGCTGGCGAGCGAGGGCCGGGCCCGGCGCGGTGACGTCGTCGTGCTCGGCGCTATCGGGGCGGGCTTCCTCTTCGGCTCACTCGTCTTCCGGCTCCCGGAGGACCTCGTCGCGGCGGCGGTCCCCGCAATGAGCCGCCCCAGGGCGAGCTGACGTCCCCGACGCGGTGCGACCGCAGGGCCTGTCGGCCGGCGCGGGTGCCCTGTCCGGATCGGCTCGCCCGCCACGGCCCGCCCCATACTCTGGCGCCGAAAGCACCAGAGCGCGGAAGGGACCATCGTGCAGACACCTCTCTCCTGGCTGGCGAGCCGGTACTCACTGGGGCCGCGCAGCGTCCGGCAGGCCGCGGTGGCGTCGGTCGTGGCGAGCGTCGCCATCATCGTCACCGGCGGCATCGTCCGCGTGACAGGCTCCGGCCTCGGCTGCCCGGAGTGGCCGACGTGCACGGACAGCACGCTGGCTCCCACGGCGGAGATGGGGCTGCACGGTGCCATCGAGTTCGGCAACCGGCTGCTCACCGGCGTCCTGTGCGCCGTTGTGGGCTGGGTCATCATCACGGCCCGGCTCCAGCGCACGCCCATGCCGGCGGTCCTGCGCGGCGCCTGGGCGCAGTTCTGGGTGGTCGTACTGAACGCGGTGGTCGGAGGCGTCACCGTCTGGATGCGGCTGAGTCCGTACATCGTCGCCGCGCACTTCCTCGCGGCGATGCTGTTGCTCACGGCCGCGGTGATCACCTGGCACCAGGCCCGGCGGCACGGGGAGACCGAGGAATCGCCGGTCGTGCCGCCGCCGTCCTGCCGTACCGCTTCGGTCGTACTGCTCGTCGTGAACGCCCTGCTGGTGGTGGTGGGCACCCTCGCCACCGGGTCCGGCCCGCACGCGGGCGACTCCTCCGAGGTGCCCCGCATGCCTTTGGACTGGACGCTGGTGACGACCGTCCACGGGCTGCTGGCCGCGGCGGTCCTGGGTGTCGCGGGCTTCCTGCTGTACGCCCTGCCCAGGGACGGCTTCGCCGGGGCGCGCCGCAGAACGGTGGTCTTCCTGGCCGTCGTGCTGGCGCAGGGAGCCGTCGGGCTGGTGCAGTCACTGACCGGCCTGCCCGCACTGGCCGTCACCCTCCACCTCCTGGGTTCGGCGCTCGTCTGGGCCGGGGCCGTGCAGGTGTACCTCACGGTCACAACGGCGGCTTCGCGCCAACCGGCGCCGGGCGAGGGGACCGAAACCCGGCCTCGGCACCCGAGCACGACGTCCGCTCGCTGACGTCCGGACGATCAGATACGGACATGGCGCGGCGCCGTCCGCGTCCCGCCCCGGGTGGTGATCGCCTCGCAGGAGGCCGATCACCACCCTTCTTTCGTTGACCGAAAGCAACGCATACCACTTTCGGTCGCCCCTCCTTTTAAACCGCCAATTTCCGGCCGAGCCCCGAAAGCCACCTCTCAAAAACAGCGTTGCATGATGCACGGATGCGCAGTTAGGGTTTCTTCGACTCTTCCGAGAAAGGAGCGAAGAAATGACCGAGAACGAGATCACCGAATACGAGGCGCCCGAAATGCTGCCCGTGGGCGAGTTCTCCGAACTCACCATGTGGTACGGCTGGGCCAGCAACGATGGTGAAGGCGGCGCCATCATCTGATAACGGCCCACGTCAATCGACCAGGAAGGGAGAGGCTTTGGGTGCATCATGGTTCGCCGCTTTCCCGGAAAACATCGAAGGCACATTTCCAGGCCTCACCGAAATGGCCGATGACACCGCAGTACTGAGCTATGCGTCAGGCCGGACATGGATCGTCGCCGACGTCTCCCATTCCCGTCTGATCGTTGCGGAAGCCGGTGCCAGACGTCTCGCGCTCTTCGGTGAGACGGACGCCGAAGCGGGGCGTCTGGCACGCCTTCTCGACCGGTACGACGACGCCGACGGCGTCATGGCCGCGGCGCACGACCTCGCGGGCAGCTTCCACATCCTGTACACAGACGGCCGCTCTCTGCACGTACAGGGCACCGCGTCCGGCCTGCGCCAGGTGTTCTACGCCCGGCAGGAGGGCACCCATGCCTACGTGGTGTCCGACTCGGTCGAGTTGCTGGCCCGGCTGGCCGGCAGCACCCCGAGGATCGAGATGGCCGCCTGGGGCCTGGCCCACCCGGGAATCGGTTACGGACTGACCGAGGGCACCTACTGGACCGGCGTGCGCCGGCTCCCCGCCGACCAGCGACTGCGCGTGACCGGCGACCGGATCGAGCGCGCCACCTGGTGGACGCCGCCGCCGTCGGACCTGTCCATCCGCGAAGGCGCTCCGCGCCTGCGGGCTGCGCTGGACGAGGCCGTGGCCGTCCGGATCGCCACGGCCGACGGCCTGTCGGCGGACCTCTCGGGCGGCATGGACTCGACGTCACTCTGCTTCCTGATGGCCGAACAGGGCGCGCCCTTCCAGTCCTTCGTCGAGCAGACCATCGACCCGAACCATGACGACGCCCGCTGGGCGGCCATCGCCGCCAAGGAGATCGGCCGGGACCTGACGGTCCTTCATCCCGAGGACGTCCCCGCCCCGTACGACGGCCTCTGGGACCCCGTCGAGGGGCTGGTCCAGTCGGTGCCCTACGGGCTCGGCGAGCCGTACACGCTGATCCGCAACCGCACGCGGAAGATCGCCATGTCGCGGATCTTCGCGGCCACCGGTGCCACCGTGCACATCGCCGGCTTCGGCGGCGACGAGCTGTTCACGGTGACGCCCTCCTACTTCAGCGACCTGTACGCGACGTCCCCCCTCAAGGCGGTCAGGGGCATCCGCGACCTCGCCCGGCTGCGCCGCTGGCCCCTGCCGTCGGTGCTGCGCGCGCTGGCACGGCAGCAGTCGTACGTGGGCTGGTTCGAGGAGCAGCTGCGCGGTCTGCACCTGCCTCGCCCCGACACCGTCGGCCCGACCGTCAACTGGGGGCCACGGCTGGGGGTCCCTCCCTGGACCACGGCAGCGGGCGTCGAGGCGATCCGCTCGCTGGCACACGCCGGTGACTCCGGCCGCACCCCCCAGGCTCCCACCCGCTCGGTGCACACCTGCATCGCCGGTCAGCGGGCCGGCGGTCAGCGGCTCGGACCGCTGCGCGCGCTCATGCGGCAGCAGGGCGTCCTGCTGTCCCTTCCGTACATGGACGACAAGGTGCTCGAAGCCGCGCTGATGATCTCCCGGGAACAAGCGCAGCCGGGCCGGGGCTTCAAGCCCGCGCTCAAGGCCGCGATGGGAGTGGACGCGTCGAAGACGGCGCTCTCGCGCTCCACCAAGGGCGAGTTCAGCATGTCGGTGCACCGCGGGCTGGCCCGCAACCGCAAGGCCCTCCTCGGCCTCTTCGAGGACTCGCTGCTCGCCGAGCACCGCCTGGTCGACATCGACCGGCTCCGGTCGTCCGTCCGGGACACGATGCGTCCCGAGTACGAGACGAACGCCCTGGAGTTGACCGTCGCCGCGGAGGCCTGGATGCGGGCCGTCGCCGAACGCACGGCGCACCCGCGGTCGACGGCGTCCGGCACGCCGGACGCCCGGCCGGCCGGACCCCTCACGAACGGACGACTGGCTTTCCCATGCTGAGAATCTCTCCCCACACGGTCCTCACGAAGGACGAGGACGCGGCCGTGCTGCTGGACAAGAAGTCCGGTCAGTACTTCCGGCTCAATCCGATGGCCGTCACTGTCTTCGAGATGCTCTCCGCCAGGCAGTCCGCGACGGCCGTGGTGAGCGCGCTCCAGGCCCGGTATCCGGAGGCGGCGGACCGCATCCCGGACGACGTCCAGATGCTGATCACCACCATGCGCCACGCGGGAGTGCTGGTCTGACATGACGCTGCCCATGACGCTGGAGCCGCGGGCACGGCTGCCCCTTCACCGCAGGCCTCTCCCGCTGCTGGCCGTCGCAGCCGGCCGCCTCCTCATCGCCCTCAGCCCGTACACGATGGAGCGGGCGCTGCGGCGGCTGAGCCGCGGCGCCCGGCCCGCCACCCATGCCGAGGCCCTGCGTGCGCGCCACGACGTCGTCTCGGTCAGCCGCCGGGCCGCCGGCCAGTACTGCCTGGAGCGGTCGGTCGCGGCGGCGGTCCTGGCCCGCCTGCGGGGCAGCTGGCCCGACTGGGTGTCCGGCGTCAGCCTCATGCCCTTAGCGGCGCACGCCTGGATCGAGGTCGACGGACGGCCGGTCGGCGAATCGATGAGGCTGGACGCCTTCCAGAAGAACATCGTCATCTCGTGCACCCAGAACCGGCGGAGCCGAACGAACCGTCCCGCCGGAAGGGGAGAGTGACCTTGGACGCCAAGGACATCGCGGCGGAGCTTGCGACCAAGGGATACGCGCTCGTCCCCGACTTCCTGACGGGCGAGGCCCTCACCGAGGCCGTCGCGGCGATCGAGACGTACTTCCCCGACCCCGAGTCCAGCGACCGCACCGTTGAGGACGTGGCCGCCCTCAAGCACGCGGTCCCGTTCCCCTTCACCAGCAACGCCCTGAACCGGCACCCCCTCGACCCCCGGGTGATCGACGTCGTCGAGGACTTGCTCGGCACCACGGACCTCCGCCTGACCAGTGCGTTCATCCAGGCCAAGTACGGGACAGCCTACGGTGGGACCAAGGACCAGAGGCTGCACAACGACGCCTGGGCGGTGAACAGCCTGGTGCACCCTCGCGCCGACGGTATCTACCTGCGTGTGTACGGCATCCTCTACCTGACCGATGTGACACGGGACACCGCTCCGACCTACGTCGTCGACCGCGCCGCGCACCTCGGCGTTCCACTCCTGACCGCGGAGGGGACGGGAGCCTACGACAAGGAGTCGTACCCCGAGCTCTATGAGCGGGAGCGTCCCATCGTGGCCGACAAGGGCTCCCTGCTGCTGTTCGTGGGAGACACCGTTCACCGGGGCTCCGCCTACCACGAACGCCTCGGCCGCCGCCTCGCCCTGTTCTTCAACATTCACGGCGCGCAGGCCCGTTGGACGGACAAGCACCTGTGGTCACTGCGGCCTGCGCACCCCGACTGGGGCACCTTCCGCGACCTGATGACCGAGCTGGAGCCGCGCCAACGCCATCTGCTGGGTTTTCCGCCCCCCGGCGACGACTACTGGACCGAGGAGACCGTCAAGCACCTGTCGCAGCTGTATCCGGGGATCCACGCCGAGGCCTACGTGTCGGCGGAGGTGACCTCATGACCCCGGCTGCCGAGGTCCTGCCCGGCTACGCCGAACAGGCTGTCGGCGGCCTGAGGCACCTCGGCCACGTCCTCGGGCTGGGCCCCGCCTTCGACGCGTCGGCCGAGGAGACCGTGTCGGTGCTCTTCGGCGGCTGGGGTCACCGCTCAACGCGCGGCCCCGCCGAGCCCGGGCAGCCCGACGCGCCCGCCCCGTTCGAGTACTCGCTGGTGCTGAGCGGCGACCGCGTCGACGTCCGGCTCTTCTACCGGCCGCTGGCCGCGGCGGGCCCCACGACCGCGCAGGTGAGCTGGGACGCGGCCCGGCGGACCCTGGTGGAACTCGAACGGCGGGGCGTCGCCCACCTCCACTGCGCCAAGGATCTCGGTGACCTCTTCCGGCCCCGAAACCCGCAGGCGACGTTCGGCACGTGTCTGGCGGCCTCCGCCGGAGAGCGGGGGATCTCCCGCGTCAAGGTCTATTACGACACCTTCGCGGCCGGCACCGGGCAGCACCAGGAACTGATCGGGCAAGCCCTGAACCGGCTCGGCCACGGCCCAGCGTGGACCTGGGTGCGGCGCCACGACCCGGCGGGTGTCGCCGCCCTCATCCCGGCGGTCTTCGCGCTCGACCTTCAGGAGTCCGCCGACGCCCGGGTCAAGTTCTACACCACGGTGCACGAGCGCTCCGCCGCCGAACTCGCCGCACGGGCATCCGCGTTGTCGGACGCCGCGGGCCGTGTCGCGGCGGACTTCGTCGAGCGCATGGCCGTCGAGGGATCGGCTGCGCTCGCCGATGCCGGGCGGCGGCCGACCCTGTGCTGGAGCATGACCTCCCCCCGCCCCGACCGCCCCGCCGACGCCACGCTCTACCTCCCCAGCAACCGGTACGCCCCGAGCCGGAAGGACATCACCGACCGGCTGCGAACCGCCCTCGCCCCGAACCTGTTCCAACGGCTCGAGCGCCTGGTCTCCCAGTGCGCCGAGACAGCGCCCGACGACGGACCGGGCAACCCCTTCCACTGGGTGGGCACCAAGCTCCTGCGCAACGAGTCGCTCACGTTCTACCTGTCGGCAGCAGCCGTGGAGGCCGCCCGTTCGGCCTTCCCAACACAGGCCGCTGTGGGGCCACATGCGACGTCACGCTGAGGTGCTACCTATCGGGACGGTGGTCGACTGCGATCGCTGGTCCGGGTAGCCGATGTCCCCGACGGGCCCCGCACCCGGGCCTCCTGTCACGTCGACGCGCCTGTCCACTCGTGCGTGCGGGTTCGTATGCGGCCGGGTGGTTCCAAGCCCGGCTCGGCAGGGCGGGGGCGCCCGCGAGGCGATGAACGGGCAGGGCACGAGAGAGTGTCGATCACGCGCACGTCATCTTCTGGAGCAGCCTCTGCGACGGCTTCCGGCTCACCGTGGGCGCCACCCCGCAGGCGGGCTCCGATCGCCAGTTCCAAATGAACCCCGCCTTGCCAGTCGAACCGGCTCCACAGCTCGGCGGGCTTCAGTCCCATTCCGGCTCCTCCTCCCCGAGGTGGGGCAGGGGGGTTCCGCCGGCCACGGGCACGAAGCACACCGGACGGGAATGCCAGATGAATCTGTAGCGTCCGGCCGAGAGGGGGAGCGTGAACTCCTCGCCGTTCTTCAGGGCTTCGGCGGGCTCGCGCCATCCGTCGGACAGCCAGTCCCAGACGTAGCCGGCCACCGACGCGTCGATGGCCGAGGCGATGACGCGCATCTGGATGCGAGCCCAGCGGATCGCGCGGTCCGGCGTGGGCATGGCCGCAAACGAGAGCTGCCTGCCGCCCTCCTGGCGCCACTCGCACCAGAACCCCGACTTGGGCACACCACCGGTTCCGGTACGGCGATGGTGCACCACGTGAGTGTGCCGTCCTCGCTGGTCCCCCAGTCCTCGGCGAGGGCTTCGACGATCAGCATGCCGCGACCGCTTTCCTCGTCGGCGGCCGGTCTCTTCACCTGAGGCCGGCCCGGAGTTCCGTCAGCCACCTCGATGCGGACCTCGCCCCGCCAGTACGAGACGCAGAAGCTGACGTCCTCCGTTGCGCCGTACCGGATGGCGTTGGTGACCAGCTCGCTGATCAGCAGGTTGGCTGTGTCGATACAGGAGCCGATCCCCCACAGCCGGAGGTGAGCGGCACTGATCCGGCGCAGCTGCCCCACTCGCTGCGGTGCGCGGGTGCAGGAGACGACGAAGCGAACTGGCTGGTCCATGTCTCTCCCCGGACCGTTTACCTGCGGAACCCTTCCCTGCGACGGAACAGCACTGGCTATGCCGCCGGAAGCGCTCCGTAATCTGCCGCGCGTCGCCTCGGGAGCGGTTGCACTCTGCAAGGCAAGAGCCATCGCTGTCCTCCGCACGTCACGGGCAGGAAGGTTGCTCTCGACGCCGCACCTCAGGCGCGTCCGCCGGCGGGCCTTGTCCCGGAGGGGTGGACACCTGTTCGTGTCGCTATGCGGCGAGTGTCAGGGTAGCTGACTGCTGCTCGTAGGCGATCGGTGCCTGCTG
>NZ_JBSFVY010000029.1:0-118923 GCF_053592555.1 Streptomyces sp. NPDC002643 | reverse complement strand
CAGTTCCCCGCGCCCCTGAAAAAGCGGGGGCTGCGCCCCGCTTTTTCATCGGCCCGCAGGGCCGTGTCTTTAAGGGGCGCGGGGAACTGCGCGAGCGACCACGGCGCTCCCGCAGGCGCCGGAACCGCACCAGCCCCCCGAGCCATAAGGCGTCGGCCGGACGACTACCCCGGCGTGGGAAACGCCACCGGACCACGCAAACCCGCCCCATTCACCGCCCTCACACCGAAAAACACATTGTCCTTGGACAAATCGATCTCGTACGACGTGACCGTGGCATCACCGGCCGGCACCACATGGGTCCACTCGGCGGCAGCCGTCTCGCGCCAGACCACCTCGTAGCCGGCGAGGTCGGGCTCCGGCCCGCGGGCCCAGGTCAGCCGGGTGGCGTTGGTGAGGTCCGCGGTGAGGATGCGGACGTCTCGTGGGGTGCCGGGAGCCTGCGCCAGGGTCCAGAGCGTCGCGGCGTTCACCTTGGCCACCCTCGCGGTGTACGCGAAGTCGCAGAAGTCCGGCAGATCGCCGTACTGCCTGCCGTTCTCGACCCGGACGTCCTGGTGCTGGTGGGCGAAGTCCTCGGCGGGCTCGGTGAAGCGGGCGGCCGGGTAACCGCGCTCCAGGAACGGGATGTGGTCGCCGCCCCGGCGGTAGCGGTCCCGGCGGTGGATGACCCGCACCCGCATCCCGGTCGCGTCGTTGTCGGCGACGTCCCGGACGAAACGGGCCAGCTGGCGGGCCGGGGAGTCGTTCTCGCCGCCGACCGAGCGGCGGATCGCGGCCTGTTCGGGGGTCTCGGAGGAGGGGACGCCCTCCGCGAACAGCCGGACCGTGTACGGGTCCTTGTCGCCGTCGTCCGCCGTGGAGCTGCCGACGATGTCGTTGGTGAACATCGCCTGGACGTCCGCCCCGGCCGACCGGTACCGCTGCGCCATGTGCGCCGCGCCGTACAGCCCCTGTTCCTCCCCCGCCACCGCCGCGAACACGATCGTCGACGCCGGGCGCCTGCGCGCCATCACCCGCGCCAGCTCCATCGCGACGGCCACCCCGGAGGCGTCGTCGTCCGCGCCCGGCGCGTCCGAGGTCGCGTCCATGACGTCCGTGACGCGGGAGTCGTAGTGCCCGGAGACGACGTACACACGGTCCGGGGTGAGCGAGCCGCGCAGGGTCGCCACGACGTTCGTGATGCGGGTGGGGGCGGGGATGCGGGGGGCCGGTTCCTGGACGTACGACTGGAGTTCGACCGTCATGCGGCCGCCGGAGGCCTCCGCGTACGACGTCAGCTCCTCGAAGATCCAGTCCCTGGCGGCGCCGATGCCCCGTACGGGGTCGTCCTGGGCGGAGAGGGTGTGCCGGGTGCCGAAGGAGACCAGCCTGCGGATAGTCGCCTCGATGCGCGCCGGGTCGATCTCCCGTAGGAGGGCACGGAGTTCGGGGGTGGGGCGCTGGGCGGTCGGGGGCAGCTTCCCGTTGCTGGAGGAGAACGACGAGACCGACGAGGACGACGGGGGTGACGAGGACGACGGGGGCGTTGGGGATGTCGGGGGTGCGGCCGTCGCCGGGCTCGCCGTCGCGCCGACGGCCGCCACGGCACCGGCCGCGCCCGCCGCCGAGGCCGTCAGGAGGGTTCTTCTGGTGGGGGGCATGGTTCCTCCGGTGGTACTAGGGGACCAGTGGGGCCGGATGGATCAGACCACCGCCATCGTCGTGGACACGCCAAGACGGCGACAAGGGGGCGTACGGCCCGCTCACCCGCCCTCGTCGTCCCGGGCCCTCTCGTCGCACAGCCTCGCTCCGGTCGCCGTCTCGCACGGGACGTGGCCGTGCCCCCGGATGACGTTCTGCGCGGTCCCCCTCCTGATGTGGGCGAGGAAGCTGTCGGCGAGGGAGTCGGCGGCCGGGCGACGGTAGGTGTAGGCGTACTCGGCGCCGTAGTAGGGGTAGGTGGCGTCGCCCCGTTCCAGGCGGTCGACGGAGGCCGCGTGGCCGTCGAGGGAGAGGCGGCGCAGGCCGGGGCGGCCCGCGGCGAGGGTGAGTTCGGTGTAGCCGATGGCGCCGGGGATCTCGGCGACCTTGGCCAGCACCTGCTCGGTGGAGTCGAGTTCGCAACGGGTGACGGCGGCGGAGAGATCGTCGCGGCGGCAGTCCAGGGACGTACTGGCGACGCGCTCCCAGCCGTCCAGGACCATCCGCTGGAAGACCTGCCGGGTGCCGGAGTCGGCGTCGCGGCTGACGAGGACGACGGGGATGTCGGGGAGGGACGGGCCGAGCTGTCGCCAGCGGGTGATCTCGCCGCTGTAGATACGGCGTACGTCGTCGAGGGTGAGGCTGTCGCGGGGCGGGTGGACGCCGTCGTTGACGACGAGGGTGAAGACGGACAACGCGACGCGATGGCCGACGAGTTGGGGGTCCGCGCTCGTACTCGGCCCGTCGGAGAAGGCGATGACGGACGGCGAGCCCTTCTTCATCTGACCACCGAGCGAGGAGAGTTCGTTGACGCCCGCCGAACTGCCTCTCGCATCCACCTCGATCTCGGACCCCGGGCACTCCTTCTCGTAGTCCTCGGCCAGCCCGCGCAGGACCGGCGCGAACGCCGTCGACCCGGTCAGCGTCAGTTCGCCCGTCTCGCACTCGATGGGCGGCGGGGTGTCGTCCCGTACGACGATGATCGCGGCCAGCGCGATCACACAGAGGGTGAGCAGGACGGTGATCAGCCGGGCGGGTCTGCTGAACAGGGGAGCCTTGTCGTCGGGGGTGGCGCTGCGGTTGGGGTGGACCTCGCCGTCCCGTATCCCGCCGCTGAGGCGGATCGGGCTGCCGACGTCGCCGCCGGAGAGGAGGACGAGCAGCTTGAAGTGGTCGCCCCGGTTGAGGGGGACGCGGGGGATACGGAGGACGCCGTCGCGGTAGCCGAAGCCGGCGGACGGGGTGAAGTGGTCCATGAGGTGGTCGGTGCCGGGTGGCTGGGTGACCGACACGCCACGGATGACGCGTCCGCTGAAGATCGCCGTGAGGCCGTGGAGTTCACGGCCGGTGTAGTCGTTGTCGGCGATGCTCTGCGAACCGTCGTTCTCGACGCGCAGCAGCACCAGCGTGGCGTCGGACATGTCCGGGCCCTCGCCGAACAGCCCGAGCCGGACGTTGGCCCGCCCCGAACGCACCTCGTGGCCTATCGGGTTGTCCATCTGTACGCGGTAGCCGATGCGCTTCCTTCTCGGCACCCTGCGCTCGTACCAGACCATCAGCGCGGACGCCGCCACACCGACCACGGCGGTCGCCACGGCCACCACGTTCTCCGCGCTCAGCCAATCCTGCACGTGAGCCACTCCCCCGAAGCCACTCCCCGAGCTTCACGCTCCGAAGCCGAGCGTGGGCATCGATCGACGGTACGGCTCGGGTGCGGGCGGGGACCGGACATATCGGATGCCGCGCCGGAAGTTCAGCGAAAGTTCGCCCGGCGAGGCAGCGGGAATCCCGCCCGGCGGCGAGGCAGCGGAAACCCGCCCGGCGCATCGCCGGCTTCGTCCTGTCCAGGCTCTCCGGGCGGTGGGTCAGCCGTCCTTGGTGTACGTCACCGTCTTCCCCGCCGTGTCCACGCGGCGGAGGCTTCCGTCGGGCAGGAGGGTGACGGTCGTGGCGGCGCCCGGGGTGCAGGAGGCGGCCGGTTCGCCGACGGTGACGGTGGACGGGCCGAGTTGGAGGGGGCCGCCGTCGGCCGGTTCCTCGGTCAGCGCCGCCTCGAACACACAGTGGTAGGTGCCGCCGCCGTCGAGCGGGCCGTCCGCCGTGAGGGAGAGCACCGTCTCGCCGACCTCGCCCTGCTGGATGACGAGTTCACGGGTGTCGCCGCCGCCCGTGCCGTCGATGGTCGCGCTCCATGTGCCGAGGAACCCCTCCGGGATCGTCCCCGCGTCCGGGGACGCGGAGGAGGTGGTGGGGTCGGGTGATGTCGCCGGGTCCGACGGCTCGGGCGTGGTGGACCCCGGCGTCGTCGGCGCCCCGGTCGTCGTCCCGCCCTTGGCGTCGTCCGCCGTGCCGCCGTCCCCGTTCTTCATCACCGCGTAGACGGCACCGCCCGCGCCGAGCGCGACGACCAGGGCGACGAGCACGAGGAGGACGGAGGAGCGACGGCTGTTGCGGGGTTGTTCGGGGCCTGCGGGGGCCGGCGCCCCGTACGGCAGGGTCGAGCCGTGGCCGGGGGCCGCCGCTCCCGGGTGACCGCCGGGGGGCCGGCCGTAGCCGGAGGGAGCGGCGTCATGACCGTACGGGGGGTACGCGCCGTAGGGGGCCTGCGGGGCGGCGGCGTTCTGGGGGTAGCCGTAACCGGGTGGGGGCGCCGGTTGTTGGCCGTAGGCGGAGTGGGGGTGTTGCTGGGGCTGGGGGTACTGCTGCGGGGGTTGTTGCGGGTGCTGAGGCTGTTGGGGGTGCTGGGGCTGTTGGGGGTGCTGGGGCTGGTGCGGGAAGCCGTAACCGGCCGGGGCGCTCGGCGAAGGTGGTGGGGAGCCGGCGGAGCCCGCGATCTGGGTGGGCAGCCGGTCCAGGGGGGCGGCACCGGGGGTGCCGGGTGACATCGGTACGGCGCCGGGGGTGCTGGGGGTGCCGGGTGACGGCAGTACGGCGCCGGGGGTGCCCGGTGACAGCGGTACGGCACCCGGGGTGCCCGACGGGGGCGGTACGGCGGCGCCCTCGGGTGCGGTGGAGGGCGGTTGGGGGGTGCGGTCGGATGGGGGCTTGCGGAGGTCGGGGGCGTTGGCCGGGGCCGGGGTGGGGTGGGGACCCGGGGTGGAGGCGGAGCCGGGACCGGAGCCCTGGCCGGGGGAAGATCCTTGGCCGGAGTCAGGACCGGGGCCGGGGCCGGGGCCGGGGCCGGGAGTCGCCGTCCCGCCCTCTCTCCCCTCCGTACCCCCGGCGCCCCGCGCCCCCTCCGGCTCCTCCGGAACCTCTGCCTCCAGCAACTGCACCGCGTGCCGCCCCAGTTGAGCCACCAGCGCACTCGGCAGCCAGGGGTCGCGGGAGCGGCCGGCGGAGACGGTGTCCTCGGCGCCGGTCCGTTCCAGGATCTGGGCCAGGGTCGGACGGGCGGCGGGGTCCTTCCGCAGACACTGGCGTACGAGGTCGTAGAGCTCCTCGGGCAGCCCCTCCAGGTCGGGTTCCTCCTGGGCGATGCGGAACATCAGGGCGTGGACGCCGGAGTTGGCGGAACCGAAGGGGAGGTTGCCGGTGGCGGCGTAGGAGAGGACCGACCCGAGGCAGAAGACGTCGCAGGCCGGGGTGATGCGATCGCCGCGCACCTGCTCGGGTGCCATGAACCCCGGCGATCCGATGACCGCGCCGGTCCGGGTGAGTCCACCGTCGGTGACCGTCTCCAGCGCGCGGGCGATCCCGAAGTCGATGACCCGGGGGCCGTCGATGGTGATCAGCACATTGGACGGCTTGAGGTCGCGATGGATGAGCCCGGCGGCGTGGATGTCCTCCAGCGCGTGCGCGAGCCCGGCGGCGAGAATCCGCACCGACCGCTCGGGCAGCGCCCCGTGATCCCGCCCGACCACGGCCTGGAGGGAGGGCCCGGCGACGTACCCGGTGGCGACCCAGGGGATCTCGGCCTCGGTGTCGGCGTCGAGGACCGGCGCGGTCCAGTACCCGCCGACCTGCCGCGCCGCCGCCACCTCCTGCCGGAACCGCGCCCGGAACTCCTCCTGCACGGCCAGTTCCCGCCGGACGAGCTTCACGGCGACGGTACGGCCGCGGTCGGACCGGGCGAGGTACACGTTCCCCATCCCGCCGGCACCCAGCCGTGCGAGCAGCCGGTACGCCCCGATCCTCTGCGGATCTCCAGGCCCAAGCTTCTCCATGGCTACCGCCCCCGCCTTCCCCCGAGCTTTCCCCCATGTACACGCACTTTGCGCGCACAACGGACCGATCGTAATGCGGTCGTACGGGGGAGTCGGCTGGGCCGGTGTCTACGGTTCCGTAACAGCGGGAGGGGTGGGGGGAGCGGCGGCCGGAGGCGCGGGGCGGCGGCGGCCGGAGGGGGTGAGACGGAGGCCGGAGGCACAGCGGGGCGGCGGCCGACAGCGGCAAAAGGGCGGACCGGAGCAGGGTGGAACGGCGGCCAGAGGCGGTGAGACGGAGGCCGGAGGCACGGGGACGGCGGCCAAAAGCGCCGAGGCGGCGGCCGGAAGCGTTGAGGCAGGGCCGGAGAGTCGCGGGGGCGGCGGCCGGAAGTCATAAGACGGCGGCCGAAGACGGTAACGCAGAGCCGGAGGCGCTGAGGCGGCGCCCGAAGACGATGAGGCAGAGCCGGAGGCACGGGGATGACGGCCGCGGCAGCGACAAGACGGCAGCCGGGGCGGGATGGAGCGGCGGCCGGAAGCGCTGAGGCAGCGGCCGAAGGCGCTGAGGCAGGACAGGAGGGGCGCGGGGCGACGGCCGGAAGCCATAAGACAGCGGCCGAAGACGGTAACGCAAAGCCGGAGGCACTGAGGCAGCGGCCAAAGGCGCTAAGGCAGGACAGGAGGGGCGCGGGGCGACGGCCGGAAGCCATAAGACAGCGGCCGAAGACGGTGACGCAGAGCCGGAGGCACTGACGCGGCGCCCGAAGACGATGAGTCGGCGCCCGAAGACGATGGATCGGCGTCCGAAGACGATGGATCGGCGCCCGTCGGCGAGAACACAGCGACAACCTGTCGCGTTCCCGCCCCACCCACAGACAGGTCGCCGATATCGCCCGCGCTCCCCACGCCCCTAGCCTCACCCCCATGGCCCCCATCACGCCTCTCAACTCTCCTCCCCGTCACCCAAATCCCCAGGTCGGCGCCGCGGTGAAGGCAGCGGACCGGGCCCATGTCTTCCACTCCTGGTCCGCGCAGGAACTCATCGACCCGCTCCCCGTCGCCGGGGCGAAGGGGTCCTACTTCTGGGACTACGACGGCAACCGCTACCTCGACTTCACCAGCGGCCTCGTCTACACGAACATCGGCTACCAGCACCCCAAGGTCGTCGCGGCCATCCAGGAGCAGGCGGCGACGATGACGACGTTCGCGCCGGCGTTCGCGGTCGAGGCGCGGTCGGAGGCGGCGCGGCTGATCGCGGAGCGGACGCCGGGCGACCTGGACAAGATCTTCTTCACCAACGGGGGCGCGGACGCGGTCGAGCACGCGGTCCGCATGGCCCGGCTGCACACCGGCCGCCCCAAGGTCCTCGCCGCGTACCGCTCGTACCACGGCGGCACCCAGCAGGCGGTGAACCTCACCGGCGACCCGCGCCGCTGGCCCTCGGACACCGCCACGGCCGGGGTTGTGCACTTCTGGGCCCCGTACCTCTACCGCTCCCGCTTCCACGCGGAGACGGAGGAACAGGAGTGCGCCCGCGCCCTGGAACACCTCGAAACGACGATCGCCTTCGAGGGCCCGCAGACGATAGCCGCGATCATCCTGGAGACCATCCCGGGCACGGCCGGAATCATGCCCCCGCCCCCCGGCTACCTGGCCGGCGTCCGCGCCCTCTGCGACGACCACGGCATCGTCCTCGTCCTCGACGAGGTCATGGCGGGCTTCGGCCGCACGGGCAAGTGGTTCGCGGCGGACCACTTCGATGTCGTCCCCGACCTGATGACCTTCGCGAAGGGCGTGAACTCGGGATACGTACCGCTGGGCGGCGTAGCGATCTCCCCGGCCATCGCCGAGACCTTCGCCAGGCGCCCCTACCCCGGCGGCCTCACCTACTCCGGCCACCCCCTGGCCTGCGCGGCGGCGGTGGCCACGATCACCACGATGGCGGAGGAGGGAATCATCGACCACGCGGCCCACGTCGGCACGACGGTCATCGAACCGGCCCTACGCGAACTGGCCACCCGCCACCCCTCGGTGGGCGAGGTACGCGGCATGGGCATGTTCTGGGCCCTGGAGCTGGTGAAGAACAGAGAAACCCGTGAACCCCTGGTCCCCTACAACGCGACCGGGACCGCCAACGCCCCCATGCTCGCCTTCGCCAACGCGGCCAAGTCCCACGGCCTCTGGCCCTTCACCCACATGAACCGCACCCACATCGTCCCGCCGTGCAACATCACGGAGGCGGAGGCGAAGGAGGGCCTGGCCGCACTGGACGCGGCGTTGGGGGTGGCGGACGAGTACACGGAGTGATCTCAGACCACCCCCGTATCCACCCGATAAACGATCTTCCCGTCGAACTCCGAGAACCCCAGCGACTTGTAGAAGGCCCGGGCGCCCGTGCTGTCACGGTCCGTCATCCACTCCACACGGCCGCAGCCGGGCCGGGCCGCGGCCAGGGCGCGCAGTTCACCCATGAGCCGGGCGCCGACACCCTGCCGCCGGAGCGAGTCACGGACGTACAGCTCCTTGAGGAAGAGCGAGTGGGAGGAACCCGCGGCCGGCCAGAGAAAGGAGTAGGCGGCAAGGCCGACAAGGCCGCCACCGTCCTCCTCCTCGACCACGAGAGCGGACGCGAGGGGCGGTGACCCGAACAGGGCCTCCTCGACCTGGGACCGGCGCTCCTCGAACGGTTGGATCTCCGTTGCCCCATAGAACCGCTCGATCTCCTCGATCAGTTCGGCCAGACCCACGACGTCCCGCTCGTCAGCGGCCCGAATGCTCACACCCATCGTCATCTCCCATCACCACAACACCGCCCCGACCCACCACGCCCAACACCAGCACCAGCACCAGCACCAGCACCAGCACCAGCACCAGCACCAGCACCAGCACCAGCACCAGCACCAGCACCAGCACCAATCCCATCCCCCCGACGCCCCCTCAGGAACCCCGGCAAGACCCCCATCCCCGTGGCCGATTCATGTCGGTCGTCCCCCAAGCGGCACATCCGTCCGGTCGACCGAACCAAAACACCTTCGCCGGAACCCGAACGCGTAAGGTGACGTGCTCGTAAGAGAACACAGAGAGCACGCACAGGAATGCGTACGCGTACGCGGATGGGGGACCCAGACCACGATGCCCGGCACCGGCGGCGGCAAGGGCGGCGGCAACGGCGCCGTGACCCGTAGCACCCTGCGACAGCAGCTCGCGGACGCGCTCCGTGACGAGGTGCTGGCCGGGAGACTGAAGCCCGGGCAGGAGTTCACGGTCAAGGAGATCGCCGAGCAGTACGGGGTCTCCGCGACGCCCGTGCGCGAGGCCCTTGTCGACCTGTCCGCGCAGGGTCTGCTGGACGCCGTACAGCACCGGGGTTTCGAGGTCCACGAGTACTCGGCGGCCGACTACCGGAGCATGGTCGAGGCCCGCATCCTCGTCACCGACGGCATGTTCCGCCGGATCGGCGGCCGCAGGGTCGACCCCCGTACGGCCGCCTCGCTCGCCGGGGTGCGGCGGCGCGGCGAGGAGGCGCGGCGGGCCGCGACCGCCGGTGACCTGGACATCGTCGTCGGCTACGACCTGCGGTTCTGGCGTGAGTTGACGTCCCTGTTCGGCAACCCGTACCTCACGGACTTCCTGCACCGGCTGCGTGTGCGGTCCTGGGTGTGCGCGGTGCAGCATCTGCGCCGCGCGGGCGACCTCCGGGGCCGGCTGTGGGCCCGTCACACCGATCTCGTCGACGCCCTCACCCGCCGTGACCCGTCCGCCGCCCGGCAGATCGTCGCCGAGTACGACACCCACTCCCTCACCCTCGTGGAACAGCTGATGGAACAGCCGAAGGGGCAGTCGAAGGAACAGCCGGAGGGCCCCCGGGTGGAACCCCCGGCCGACGCATGACCACGCTCTCCGGGCTGCCCGCCACCACCGTCGGCCCCCGCGTGAGCGTCGACCTCTCCGTCGTCATCCCCGCCTACAACGAGGAAGCCCGGCTCGCCCCGACCCTCGACGCGGTCATCGCCCATCTCGCCGCGACCGACGCCGTCGCCACCTGGGAGATCATCGTCGTCGACGACGGCTCGACGGACGGTACGCGGGACGTGGTCGCCGCCTACACCGCCCGTGACTCACGCGTCCAGCTGATCAGCGGCGGCCCGGCCAACCGGGGCAAGGGGCACGCGCTGCGGCTCGGCGTCCGCGCCTCGTACGGGCGTCGGGTGCTGCTCACGGACGCCGATCTCGCCGCCCCCATCGACGAGTTGGAGCGCCTGGACAAGGCCCTGACCGACGGCAACCGTGCCGCGATCGGCTCCCGCGAGGCCCCGGGCGCCAGCATCGGGCGGCGTCAGCACCGGGTGCGCGAGACCCTCGGCCGCGCCGGGAACCTGCTGATACGCCGGCTCGTCGTGCCCGGTATCCGCGACACCCAGTGCGGGTTCAAGCTCTTCGACGGCGACTACGCCCGCGAGGCCTTCGGCGCCTCCCGGCTCGACGGCTTCGGCATCGATGTGGAGATCCTGCGGCACTTCCACCGCTCGGGCTGGCCCGTCGCCGAGGTCCCCGTCCACTGGTCGCACCAGCCCGGCTCGAAGATCCGCCCCACCGACTACCCCCGCGTCCTCGCCGAACTCGCCGCCCTGAAAACGCGCGGCCTGCGCCCCACCGACCTCCTCGCCCTCAGCCTCTTCCTGCTCTTCTCCGTCGCCCTGTACTCCGGCCGCTGGGCGGACCCGGACGGCCGCTATCTCCCGGACTCCCTCCAGGACCAGAACCAGTGGGAGTGGTTCTTCGCGGTGACGGCCGACAACCTCCGCCATCTCCGCAACCCCCTCTTCACCGACTTCCAGGGCTTCCCCGACGGCGTCAACCTCATGGCCAACACCGTCATGCTGGGCCTTTCCGTCCCCCTCGCCCCGCTCACCCTCACCCTCGGCCCGGCGGTCACCCTCTCCCTGGTGATGACCCTGGGGCTGGCCGCGACCGCCGCCACCTGGTACTGGCTGCTCGTCAAATGGCTCGTACGCCACCGGGGCGCGGCCTTCGCGGGCGCGACCCTCGCCGCGTTCGCGCCCCCGATGGTCAGCCACGCCAACGCCCACCCCAACTTCATCGTCCTGTTCATGCTGCCGCTGATCATCGACCGGGCGCTGCGGCTGTGCACGGGCGGCGGGACCGGTACGGGTACGGGTACGGGCGGCTCCCCGCACCCCGGCGACGGGACACGCTCCGTACGACGCGACGGTGTCGTCCTCGGCCTGATGGCCGCCTACCAGATCTTCCTCGGCGAGGAACCCCTGCTGCTGGCCGCGATGGGCATGCTGCTCTTCGCCACCGCGTACGCGGTCGTACGCCCGGACGTGGCCCGCGAGGTCTGGCGCCCCCTGCTGAAGGGGCTGGGCGTCGCGGCGCTGGTGGCGCTCCCCCTCGTCGCCGTCCCGCTGTCCTGGCAGTTCCTCGGCCCCCAGAGCTACAAGGACATCGCGCACGGCGACAACACCGCCAACAGCCCCCTCGCCCTGCTCTCCTTCGCCGAACGCTCCCTCCTCGCCGGCGACCGCGAACGCGCCGACGCGCTCTCCCTCAACCCCACCGAGCAGAACGCCTTCTACGGCTGGCCCCTGGTCCTCCTGGCCCTCGGCATCGTCGTACGCCTCTGGGAACGCCCCCTGGTGAAGGCGCTCGGCTTCACCGCCCTGGCCGCCGCCGTCCTCTCCCTCGGCAAGGAGTTCCGCCTCCCGCAGACGGACCTGGTGGTCCCCGGCCCCTGGGCGCTCCTCGCGGAACGGCCCCTGTTCGAGTCGGTCATCGAGGCCCGGGTGGCGATGATCTGCGCCCCGGTACTGGGCATGCTGCTGGCCCTCGCCTGGGAACGCCTCGCGGCCGCGCAAAGAACCACCACCCTCTACACCGGCTTTCTGGCGATCACCCTCGCCCTGCTGCCGATCGTCCCGGCCCCGCTGACGTCGGAGGAGCGCAGAGAGGTCCCGGCGTTCATCGCGGACGGGACGTGGAAGGCGTACGTCGATGTCGAGGCCGGCGAGACCCTGGTCCCCGTGCCCCTGCCGGACGCCGGCAACGCGGAGGCGCTGCACTGGCAGACCACCGCCGACTTCGGCTTCCGGATGCCCGGCGGCTACTTCAACGGCCCCTTCGGCGAGGACCGCACCGGTATCTACGGCGCCGTCCCCCGCCACACCTCCAACCTCCTGAGGGACGTCCGCTACGGCGGCGAGCTGCCGGTGATCGGGGTGAACTGGCAGGCCCAGGCCCGCCGGGACTTCGCGTACTGGCACGCGGGCGCGCTGGTCCTCGTCCCGCAGACGAACGACGACCAGCTCCGGGAGACGGTGAACAAGCTGGTCGGGAAGGAAGGGAGATGGATGGCCGGTGCATGGGTATGGGACCTGCACGACGGGGGCTGAAGGACCTCCTGACGGAGACTGCGGGACCTGTACTACGGGGACTGCGGGACCTGCACGACGGGGACCGATGCGGCCCCCAGCCATTACGCTTCCCTGACCACTGTGTGCCGTACGCGAACGTATCCCTACCGTGCGTGTGCGTGCCGGATGACGCGAGGAGTTCTCCTTTGGCCTGTGACCTCTGGCTGGTCCCGCTCGTCGACGTGTTGTGCCACACGCCCGACAATCCCTTCGCCGAGGAACTCGCGCTCTACAACGAGGTGCTGGGCGAGGCCGGGCTGCCACCGGTGCCGGTGTTCCAGTACATGCCGGGGATGACCGGAGATGTCGCCCCGGTCGCGGGTTTCGACTACGACGCGCTGCATTTCCTTCGCCGGGCCTATCTGCTCCAGGTGTGCGGGCTCCCGGTGACGCCCGTGGACGAGTTGGGCGGGGACTACGAGCAGTTGCTGGAGATGTTCGAGGGCACGGCCCAGCAGTCGCATCTGGTCTGGCACTACGACCACGCCGGTGTCTATGTCCCGGTCGACTTCCCGGCGCCGCTGTCCAGCGACGAACTCCTCGCCGGGGGCGGCCCGTTGGGCTCCTCCCACGCCCTGCTGAGGGAACTGGAGTTCGTGGCCCCGTCGATCGGCATAGACCCGGCGAACCCCCCGGCTCGGCCCGAAGCGCCGCTCCAGCCCACGGAGTTGGAGGAACCGGCCGTTCCGGCGCCGTACGACCCCAGCCCCTTCGCCCGTGAACGCCATGTCTGGCTGGGCCTCCACGCGGCGGCGACCAGAAGCCTTGCCCAAGGCTCGATGATCGTCTTCAGCTGAGCCGGAACGGGGCGTTCCCTTCGGATCATCCGCTCGTTGGCAACGAGAAGTGGCATCGCAAGTGACATCGCCGTCTGCCACCGATCGGAGAGCCCCGTGCGCGTGACCGACATCCAGCGCTGTGAGATCCGCCCCGGCCGCCTCGTGGAGTGGACCCTGCACCCGACGTCCGTCGCGACCGCGTCCAGAACGCCGGACGACCCCCGCCCCCCGGCGTATCTGCAGGAGGCGCATGTCCGTACCGCCCGCACGGTGCACGAGGACGGCCTGTTCGTACCGACCTGGCTGGGCACGGCGTTCGACATCCCCGGCCCGGTCGACCTGGACGCCCTCCAGGAGGCGCTGCGCTGCTGGACCCTGCGCCACGAGACGCTGCGCAGCGGCTTCCGCTGGCAGGAGGACGAACTGCGCCGCTTCACCCTGGACCCCGGGGCGATGGCCCTCCACCGGGAGGACAAGGGCGACTTCACCGACCCCCTGACCCTGACCCGCTATCTACAGGACCGTTTCGACACGGTCGCCAACGCCCTCACCTGGCCGAACTACATCTACACGGCGGTCACCCGGCCCGACGGCGCCGGCGTGTACCTCGCCTTCGACCACAGCAACGTGGACGCGTACTCGGTCCATCGCATCCCGGCCGAGATCCACGAGCTGTACGAGGCCGTACGCGCGGGCCGCCCCCTGGACGCCTCCCCCGCGGCGAGCTATCTGGACTTCTGCGCGGCGGAACGCCTGGACGCGGACGGCATCGACGCCACCCACGAGATCGTCTCGCGCTGGCGGTCGTTCATCCGCCGCTGCGACGGCAGACTGCCCAGCTTCCCCGTGGACCTGGGCTTGAACGACTCCGGTGGCCCCCTGCCCACCCAGCGCCTCGTCACCGAGACGCTGGCCGACGACACGGAGGCGTCGGCCTTCGAGGCGTACTGCCGACCGTACGGCGGCAGCCAGGTCGGCATCCTGGCGGCCACGGCCCTGGCCGTGCACGAGATCGGCGGTCAGCAGGTCTACCGCACGGTGGTCCCCTTCCACACCCGGGTGAAGTCCCGCTGGTCGGACTCGGTGGGCTGGTACGTGGGCGGCGCCCCGATCGAGATCCCGGTGGGCGAGGCCCCGCACTTCGACGCGGTCCTGAGAATGGTCCGCGCGGCACTCCGCGAGAACCGCCCCCTGTCCCGTATGCCCGTCCAGCGGGTCCTGCACCTCCTGGGCGAGGACTTCCGCCCGACCTCCCCGGACCTGTACTCGATCGTGTCGTACGTGGACACCCGGGGCACACCGCTCTCCGAGCGCTGGCGGGAGCTGCGGACCTACGGCCTGATCCGGGTCTCGTACGGCGACCAGGTCTGCGCCTGGACGACCCGTCTCCACGAGGGCCTGCAGTTCGCCGCCCGCTATCCCGACACGGACACGGCCGCGAAGAACCTGCACCGCTACATCGAGCACCTGCGCGACCGCATCGCGAGCGTCACCCCGGCCGGGCGAGCCGCTTCCGCGGCTCGCCCGGGTTCATGAACACGCCGGACTAGATGAACGAGTTGATCTCGATCGTCTCGTCACGGCCCGGGCCCACGCCGATCGCGGAGATCGGGGCGCCGGACATGTCCTCCAGCGCCTTGACGTAGTTCTGGGCGTTCTTGGGGAGGTCGGAGAAGGACTTCGCCTGGGTGATGTCCTCCGACCAGCCCGGAAGGGTCTCGTAGACCGGCTTGGCGTGGTGGAAGTCGGACTGCGAGTAGGGGAGTTCCTCCACGCGCTTGCCGTCGATCTCGTAGGCCACACAGACCGGGATCTGCTCCCAGCCGGTGAGGACGTCGAGCTTGGTGAGGAAGAAGTCCGTCAGGCCGTTGACACGGGTCGCGTAACGGGCGATCACGGCGTCGAACCAGCCGCAGCGACGGTCACGGCCGGTGGTCACACCCCGCTCACCGCCGATGCGGCGCAGCGCCTCGCCGTCCTCGTCGAACAGCTCCGTCGGGAACGGGCCGGCGCCGACGCGGGTCGTGTACGCCTTGAGGATGCCGATGACACGGCTGATCTTCGTGGGGCCGACACCGGCGCCCGTGCACGCACCGCCCGCGGTGGGGTTGGAGGACGTGACGAAGGGATACGTCCCGTGGTCGATGTCCAGGAGCGTGCCCTGACCGCCCTCGAAGAGGACGACCTTGTTGTCGTCGAGGGCCTGGTTGAGGACCAGGACCGTGTCGGCGACGAACGGGGCGAGCTTGTCGGCGTAGCCCAGCAGCTCCTCGACGACCTGCTCGACGGCGATCGCGCGCCGGTTGTAGAGCTTGGTGAGGACCTGGTTCTTGATGTCGAGGGCCGCCTCGACCTTCTGCGTGAGGATCGACTCGTCGTAGAGGTCCTGGACGCGGATACCGACACGGTTGATCTTGTCGGCGTAGGTCGGCCCAATGCCGCGCCCCGTCGTACCGATCTTCCGCTTCCCGAGGAAACGCTCCGTCACCTTGTCCGTCGTCACGTTGTACGGAGTGATGATGTGCGCGTTTCCGCTGATCAGGAGCTTGGACGTGTCGACGCCACGCTCGTTCAGACCGCTCAGCTCGGAGAGCAGGACCGACGGGTCGACGACGACGCCGTTGCCGATGACCGGAGTGCACTCCGGTGTGAGGATGCCGGAGGGGAGAAGGTGAAGGGCATACTTCTGGTCGCCGACGACCACCGTGTGGCCAGCGTTGTTGCCGCCCTGGTAGCGGACCACGTAGTCGACCGAGCCGCCGAGCAGGTCGGTGGCCTTCCCTTTACCCTCGTCACCCCACTGAGCACCGAGCAGCACAAGTGCGGGCACGCGCGTACACCCCTTCCGGGCGGGGCATGTCCAAGGTCGGGGGCGTACGCGGTGACGGAGTGGCCGCCGCGTGCACCGCGCGACCGTCGTTGGTCGCACACTGTTGGACCCGGGTGCCCCGGAATAGACGAAGCCCCTGGCGCAATAGCGCAAGGGGCTCTTGCACAAAGATGCTACCCGAGGAAGCGAGGCAGGACCGAGGTGGCGACTGGCGACCAGCTCCTCGTGGTCATCGACCCCCTCGCCCGTCACACGGACGGTGAGGCGGTACGGATCGCGAAAGACGTGCTCAGCGCGGGTGCGGCGAGTACGAAGATCTGTCTTCCGGACGGTCCCGAGGAATTCTCCCGGGCCCTTGCGCGACGCGGTTCCCGGCGGCCGGTGGTGGTCGGCGACGACCGCGCGCTGCTGCGGACCGTGGCTCAATTGCACCGCGGGCGCGAGCTGGGTGCGTGCGCCCTGTCCATGGTCCCGGTGGGTGTGGCCCTGGGCCTCGCCCGGACCCTGGGCGTTCCGACGAACCCGGTGACCGCCGCCCGCACGGCCCTCGACGGCACCGAGCGCCGGCTCGATCTGCTCGTCGACGAGAGCGACGGGGTGGTACTGGGCCGCCTCCGCATTCCGGCCCTCGCGGGGGCCACCGCGCTGGAGGCGGAGGCGGAGGGGGACGGCGAGGAGGAGAGGGAGTGGGAAGGCGACGGGGATGAGGGCGTGGCGACGTGGAGGGGGTCGGGGTGGGGAGCGGGTCCGGCTCCGGGGTCGGGGCCCGGGTCGGCGGGTGCCGGTGAGGACGTGGGGTCGGGGACCGGGATCGGGGCCGGGAGCGGAATCGGGGCCGGGAGCGGGGTCGGGACCGGGGTCGGCGCTGGGAGCGGGATCGGGATCGGGCCCGGGGTGAGCGCCGGTGCCGGGGACGGCTGTGGGGAGGGCCGGTCGCAGGACAGGGGCGGCGGGAACGGTCGTTCGGAGGACAAGGGCGGCAGAGCGGGTGGAGCGGTGGGTGGGGCGGGCGGTGGGCCGTCGGCCTGGCTGCGCAGCTGGCCGCAGTCCCTCGTCCGTACGTTGTCCACGCGGCCTTCGCGGCCCGTGCGGGGCTCGCGGCCCCTGCGGCCCGCCCGTATACGGGTCACCTCGGCGGCCGGGGTCGGCCCCTCCCGGCTGCGGGTGGAGGTGGATGGGGTGGTGCTCGTCGACCTGGACCAGCCGGTGGAGACCGTGGCCATCGCCACCGGCGCGGGCGGCAAGGCCGATGTGGAGGTACGGCCGGTGTCGCTGGGGACCGAGGCCTCGCCGCTGCACGCGGTCGGCCGGTCGGTGACGGTCTCCGGCGCGGACTTCCGGTACCGCACGGATTCCCTGCTCGCCGGACCCGTACGCACGCGTACGTGGACGGTGCTGGAGGGGGCGTGGGGGTTGTTGTTGCCGAGGTGAGGGCGGGACGGTGAGGCCGGGACGGTGAGGGCGGGACCGGGGGTGGCGGGGCGCCCGGCGGTCGAGGCCGGACGCCCCACCCTTCACGGGGTCAGCAGCTCATCGCCCAGGTGTGGGAGTCGCCCTTGTCGTTGGCGGCGCCGTTGTAGGCGACCTCCTGGCCGGGGGTGAGGCAGATGGTCATATGGCCGCCGAGGTGCGCGCTGGAGTACACCTTGACGTGGTCCTTGACGCCGGGGCCGGAGATCCCGTGGTTGGCCCACGAGGAGTCCTCGTCGGCGATGTTGCTCTCCCACCAGCGGTCGTCGCCGGTCCACTCGATCTTCATGCCGGTGTAGTTGGCGTCCGTCCACACACAGAAGTTGCCGCTGCCGCAGGGGGCGGCCTCGGCGGCGGCGCCGGTGGCCAGCACGGCTCCGAGGGTGAGGAGTCCGGCGGAGAGCAGGGCGGTGAGGCGGTTCATTTTCGGTGCGATTCCCTTCGGGGGTGATCGGTTCGGGTCGGGTCTGTCTGGATCGGTATTGATCGGTTCGTGCTGGGTGGGTCGTCGAGTGGGGTCGGCCGGGGTCGGAGGGGTCAGCCGGTCTCCAGTACGGCTGTGGCCTGGGCGAGGGCGTGGGACCGCAGCCGGCGCCAGTCGGTGAGTTCGGCTCGGCGGTCGGCGCGGACCTCGGCGAGGGTGCGGTGGGTGTGGGCGGCCTCGGGGCGGAGGTTGTTGACGACCACCGACGCGCGGAACCAGCGGCGTTGGTCGCCGTAGAGACGCCGCTGGGCGGCTGCCAGACACCCGTCGGTATGGGCGCTGACGACATGCCCGGTGGTCAGCCTCAACGACAACTCCGGCCGCCCCGCCCCGAACAACGCCGCGTCGACCCGTTCCCGCTCATCACCCGGCGGCGGACTCTGCCCCGGCCGCGGCGGCGTGAGCCCCTGCCGCAGAAGGCAGTCGTCGGTGAGGCGCTGGGTCGCGACCTTGATGACGTCGTCGGGCGAGAGGTCGGGCGGGACAGTTGTCGTGGTACAGCCGGTGAGGGGGAGGAGCAGCAGTCCGCAGGCCAGGGTGAGGGCCGCTGCCGCACGGGGGTAGGGGTGAGGGCCGGAGCGGGGGCGGGGCCCGGGGCTGGGGCGAAAGAGGAGGCGCATCCGAGGTTCGGGGAGGAGGTGGGCTGATGACTGGTGGCCGATGAACCGGTGCCGCCGGATCAGCCCGGCTCGCAGCCCATCCTCGTGTCGCTGACTCCGTCGATCTTCGTGGCCCAGGCCGTCCAGTTGTTGTCGTAGTCGTCCGGGCGGATCTCCCGGTAGAGGCAGCCGCCGCCGGGCGGGTGGCTGATCGCGAAGACGCTGGCGCGGGCGTGGGAGTCGAAGGAGTACGCGTGGCGCTTCACACGGTCCGCCGCCTCCTTGTAGCCGGGCGGCGCGTAGTCCCACGCTCCCCCGGCGCCCATCTGGTTGGGCTCCCGCCAGAAGTACACGTACCCCGGCGGTACGGCGGCGGGGACGGCGGGCGGCGCGGTGGCGAGGAGGACGGCGAAGACGGCGGGCAGGACGGCGAGACGGCGCATGCGGGGGATTCCCAGTGGAGGTCGGCGAAAGCTGACACGGCAGCCTGCCCGACCTATGTGGCGGTATGCACGGTTTCACCCGTTCAGGTGAGTGCGGCGATCCGCACCCCCGGAACCGACGTGGGCGGAAAGCTCAAATGCTGCTCTGAAGTGGGTGGTTGGGAGGTTATGGGTGGTTCCGGCCGGTGACACTGCGGGCAAGCGGGGGTGTTCGAAGGGGGTGGCCCGGATGCGGATCGGGTTTCGGCGGAGCAGGAGCAGGAGCAGCAGGGCGGCGGCCGGGGACGACGGCCGGGCGCTGGGCCTGTACGAGGCCGCGTTCCTGGCGGGTGGGGCCCATCGGGTGGCCGACTGCGCGCTGATCGTGCTGGCGGGGCGCGAGTTGGTGACGGTGAAGGGCGCGCGGGTAAGGGCGGTGCGGGTCCGCGCGGTTGGCGGGCAGCCGCCCCTGCGTCCGGTGGAGCACGTCGCGTTCGAATTCTGCCGCCGCAGCCGGACCGTCGCCGCCACGCACACCGCCGTGCGCCGCTCGCCGGAGGCGGAGGAGATCGCCCGCCGCCTGGCCGGTCAGGGCCTGGTGACAGCCTCCCGGCACCGAACGACCCGCGCCGGCAAACGCCGACTACGGTCGGCCGAACGGACCGGCACCCTCCCCGCATACGTCTTCGCCGGCCCCGCGGCCCTCCCCCGCGGCCGCGTCCGACGCGACACCACCGACGCCCAGCCGATCCCGTCCGCCCTGGTCCGCGCCCTCCGCCGCATGGGCAAGGCCCTGGACCACGACTTCGAGCACGACTACGACTACGACTCCGGCACCGGCACCGGCACCGATTCCGCTTCGGACTGCGGTTCGAGTTCCACTTCCGACAGCGGTTCGGGCGGCGGGTTCAGCTGCGGGGGTGGGGGCGGCGGAGGGGACTGAGACGACTGACGTGGCGGGTGCGGTGGGTGTGGTGGGTGTGGTGGGTGTGGCCGGCATCGCTGGCGTGGCTGGCGTGGCGGCTCCGCCGAGTCGGTGAATACCCGAACGGCAGTGCTCCTCGGCTTTCTTGACGCCGGAGTTCACGGAACCGCCGTTTCCGGGCTCTCCCTTGTGTCGGGGCCGGGCCGCTGGTCCTGGCACCCGCGCGTGAGAGGAGAGCGTCATGGACACGGCCACGGTCGTCGTCACCATCGTCTCGATCGTCGTCGCCCAGGTGAGTGCCGTCCTCAGCCTGTGGCTGCGGCTGCGCTGGCGTGTGCGGCGGGAACGGGTGCAACGCCAGTACCTCGCCAGTACCGTTGACGCGGTCGTCGGCGGAGGGTGCCTGAAGGTCGATGAGCAGCGGAACGACGGGCAACGGCTTCGGGTGGAGATCACCCGCGCCGTTGCCGGGACGGATTCACCCCGTACGTCCATCGGTACGGAGGATGGTTCGGCGTGAGCACCCGTGAGCCGGCGGACGAAACCGGTGCCGAGGCAGCGGAGTTGGCGGCGCCCGAGACCGACCTCGACGCGTTCGGCCGGACCCGACGTGAACGTCTCGCCGTGGACAGGGAGTTCTCGGCCTTCTACCGCGAGACCGTCCGCGGCCTGGTCGGCTTCCTGGTCAATCACGGCGCGTCGCTGCCGGACGCCGCGGACATCGCCCAGGACACGATGGCCCGCGCGTACCGCCGGTGGACCGGGCTCCGTACACCCCGGGCCTGGGTCCATAAAGTCGCGTCACGCGCCTACATCCGGCATGTCGTCGAAGTCCGGGAGGAGCCGGTCGATCCACCGCCCCAGCAGCCTTCGCCACTGCTCCGACGGGACGCGGTCGCGGACTGGGAAGCCTGTCACGACGTACTGCGGCAGGTGAGGCGACTGCCGCACCGGCAACGGCAGGTCCTTGCCTGGACCATCAGCGAATTCACGCCCACCGAGATCGCCGAAGAACTCGGGATGACCCCCGAGGCGGTACGCGCCAGCCTCAGGAAGGCCCGCCGCGCCATCGCCGGGAACGTCGAGGAGGGGGAGGAGCAGTGATCAGCAACAGCATGGCGGACGGCCCCGACGAGACCGCGGAGCGTTGGCTCGCCCGGCAGCGCGCCCTGATGAACGACCTCGATGGCGTCCTCGATGTCGAAGCCGGTCTGCGGGAGGTCCTGCTCGGGTCGCGCACGGCCGCGATGGTCGACGATCTCGATGGCGTCCTCGATGTGGCGGCGGGTCTGCGGGAGGTGCTTCCCTCGGCGTCGCCCGCGCCGGAGGACCGGCCGCAGGGGGCTACCGCGAGGGCGGAGTCCCCGTATGCCGGACAGCCCCTGTCATCCGTCGACCCGCAGACCCGTATGCGACTGCGGGTCCACCCTGGCGTTGTGAGGGCCGGCCGCGACCTTGCCTCGGCTCGTGCCCTTGCTTCGGCCATTGCCTCGGCGCGCGACCGCGCACACGCCCTTGAGCTCCGACTCAGCTACGCCCTCGACATTGCCCTCGACCTCGACGACGCCCTCGGCGCCACCCATGCCCGCGACCTCCCCGTCGACCTGCACCAGACACTCGACACTGCCCGCGACCGCGCCCTCGGCCTCTCCCTCGCCCTCGACCTCGCCCTCCGCTCCCGCACGCGCACACGTGCCCGTGAGCGCGCGCTCATCCGCGCCCGCGCCGTGTCCCACGAACACGCCCAGTACCTGGACCACTACCTCACCGTCTCCCGCTCCCGCGCCCATGCCCACGGCCTCACCCGCGCCCTCGCCCCGGGGCTCGACCATGCCGGTGCCCTCCTCAACGACCTCGTCCTCGCCCTCGCCTGTGACCTCGACGAAATCAACACCGTGGTACGCAACCGCGCCGAAGCGGTGCGCCAGGCCCTCGAAATCGGACTCGGCCGGAAACTGCCCCCTCTCGACGAAGAGTCACTCGACCGGTTCCTCAACGACTTCACGGCCTCCGACCTGCGCACCGCCGACCTGAACGGCATCGACCTCTACGGCGTCCGCTGGTCCATCGAGGGAACCCGGTGGCCGCAGGAGGTCGATCTCGAAGATCTCAAGGCCCGCTCGGTGGAAACCCCACAGGGCAGCGGAATCTGGATCGTCCGGCAACAAGGCAACGCGACAGTCTGGGACACCGCCACGCTGTGACCCGGGCAGGCCGGAGCGAGTCAGAAGTGTTCGCCTCGGGAGGGGTGGGTCGGGAGGCCCAGGCCGGTGAGCCAGAGTTCGCCGTTGTCGCCCGCGCTGATGTCGTGGGCGCGTAGTTCGTTGGGGCCGGTGGCCTTGCGGGCGCGGCACTCGGCGATGGCGAGTTCGGCGATCCGGCGGGGGCCGTCGGGGTCGGTCTCCGGCACCTTCGTGCGCCACCACTGGTGGTCCTCCAGGGTCTGCCAGCCGCGTTCACGCATCCGGGCCTGGTGTTCCTCGGTCTGTTCGGTGCCTCGGTCGTGGATGCCGACGGACAGGTGGGCGTCCTCGTACGCCACGATCATGTCGCGGCGCCAGTCGCGGGCCGTCCAGAGGTTGAAGCCGATCCAGTCCCCCGGGGCCTGCACGGGAATCTGCTCCACCCACGCGGCCAGCATCAGTTCGAGGCCGGTGGTCGCGTGGTCCCAACCGCTCGCGACGATCACCCCGTTGTACGTCCACGAGCTCGCGAATCCGGGGCCCTTGCGGTCGAGTTGCCAGATGTACGGCAGTCGGTCGAAGCCGTGCGGCTCGCCCTTCCGCCCGAGGTCCGTACGGTCGAAGGCCGACCATTCGTCCTGGTCGAACCGGTCGGCGTCGTGCAATTTCAGTTCGACGTGGGTGTGGTCGCCGGACAACAGCAGGACTCGTTCGCGGGTGCACCAGCGCACGCTCGGGCCCCTGGTCGCGCCGCCGAGGAGGGTGGGGGCACCGATACGCGCCACGATCGCCTCGTACACGGGGCGGAACGCCTCGCGACGGGCGATGCGGTCCGCTCCGCCGGGGTACGTCAGGACGGTGGCCGGCTCCGCCTCGACGCCGTTGGACAGGGGGCCGTTGAAGAGGGCTTCCGCCGTGTCCGCGGCCCGTATCGCCGAGTCGGCGGAGTCACTCGTGTGGGTCATGGGGTCATCATCCCAAGGCGGTTGGCGCGTCGGTCCGCAGGTCAACGCGGATGCGTTGGCTTCGAGTGCGTATGAATATTTCGTTGACAACAGATTGTTTGCATCGGATGCTGGCTGTATGTCGTCCACTTCCCCACAGCCGAATTCTCCGCAGCCGAACGAACCCGACACCGACTTCACCGCCCCCGGCGCCCCCTTCACCCCTCCCAGCGCCGACGAGGCGCGGGCCCAGCGCACATACACCTCGCTGTTCCGGATCGCCGAGCGGCACGCGGCTACCGACGAGCAGCGCCGGCGGCAGAACCACCCCCATGTCCTCGCCCCGCACGAGGCGATCCGCCTGGTGTCGTTCCTGCTCAGCGGGGCCGCGCTGCCGACCGACGGCGAACCGGAGGTCGACCGCGCCGACATCACCGCCGCGCTCACCCTGATCCCCCTCGCCCGGGGCGAGATGGACGAACTGGAGGTCGGGCTGCTGGAGATGGCCCGGGGGCGCGGGATGACCTGGCCGGAGATCGCCTTCGGGCTGGGGCTCCAGACCCCGCAGGCCGCCCGGCAGCGCTATGAGCGGCTGGCCAGTCGTACGGACGGCGGCGCCAAGTAGCGGCAGGCGGCGGCAAGCGGGGCCGGACTGCGGCAAGCAGGGCCGGGCGGCGGCAAATTGGGCCGGGTGGCGGCAAATTGGGCCGGGTGGCGGCAAGTTGGGCAAGTAGGAGGCCGTCAGGCCGAGTTGCCCGAGGAGCGGCAGCCGTGCGAGCCTCGTATGACGTCTCTCCGGAAGGGCTGGTCATGACGCTCGGCATGGTTCTCGGCGACTCCTGCGCTCGCACTTCGACGCGCGAGCGGTAGGCCGGCCTGCCCTGACACGGCGGTAACGCCACCCGTCCCAGGCACGGCGGCAGTGCCACCTGCCCGGCCGAAAACCCGTGCCGCCGCACCGGCCGTTTCCCGTGCTCCTCGTCGAAGTGCTCTTCGTGCCCCCGCACGTCCACTCACGAGGAGTACGCCATGTCCACGCCCGCGCCCAAGCGCCTCTCCCCCACCTCCGTGCCCACCATCCAATGGGCCGACGCGGAGACGAACACCCTCTGTTCCGCCCGCTGGCATTCCGAGAGCGCGGCTCCGCCGCCCGGCCGGGTCGTCGGCGCGGACGACCGTATGAAGGCCGACACCGCTCACCGGCTGGCCCGCGCAGGCACCGCCCTGCTCTGACGGGGCGACTTCCCCAACGCCCGGCAACTGCTGAGCGCGATGGCCCGCCGTGTCGACCGGCACATCCACCAGCACACCGAGCGGCATACCGACCCGCACATCGGCAAACGGCCTCCCCGGCGAGATGACGACCCGGCGGACTCCTTCCTGCTGCACCGCCGGGCCCGTGGTCACCGGGCCCGGATGCTGGGCAGGCTCCTCGTTCTGCTGGAGGACGACTACCGCCTGGACCTGCGCCGAGCCCCCGATGTGCGCCGGGCGTGCGCCGAGGCGTACGGCCCTCCGGCCGGGCCGATGGCCGTCTCGCTCACCGAGCTGCTGGGCGTGGTCGGAGCGCATCAGTGGCGTATGAAGGGTGTGGAGGTACCGGCCCTCGGCGCTCGCGTCCATCCGCACTACGGCGTGTTCTCCCCGGTCAGGGGCGAGTACGTCGACCTCGTCGCGCGGGCGCCGCTCCCCGTACTCCCGCTCGCACCGGCACCGGGTCGCGCAGGGTGCCGTACCGCGTTCGACCTCGGTACGGGGACGGGAGTGCTCGCGGCCGTGCTGGCCCGGCGCGGTGTCGACCGTGTCGTGGCCACCGACATCAGCCCCCGCGCCCTGGCCTGCGCGCGGGAGAACGCCCGGCGGCTGGGCCTGACCGGGCGCGTCGACGTGACGGGCCCCGCCCTCTTCCCCGACGGACGCGCGGACCTCGTCGTATGCAACCCGCCCTGGCTTCCCGTCCGGCCCAACTCCGCCTTGGAGCAAGGCGTCTACGACCCCGACGGCACCATGCTCCGCGCGTTCCTGGCCGGGCTTCCCGCGCATCTCGCGCCGGGCGGCGAAGGCTGGCTCGTCCTGTCGGACCTGGCCGAACGGCTCGGCCTGCGGACCCGCGGCCAACTGCTGGACGGCATCGCGGCGGCGGGCCTGCGCGTGGTGGACAGGATCGACACCCGGCCGCGCCATCCGCGTACGAAGGACACCACCGACCCCTTCCACGCCGCCCGCGCCACGGAGATCACTTCGCTTTGGCGTCTCACCACGGCTCCCACCGGGGACTGACACCGCCGCGCCCCGCCGTACGCGCCTACGCGCCCCCTCGACCCAGCGTACGGCGGCCGGGCCTCACCCCTGCCGGAACTCCTTGTCCCGGTAAGCGCGCCAGCGATCCATCATCGCCGCGACCTCTCCCTCGACGAACTCGAAGAAGGCGAGCGTCTCGGCGAGACGGCGGCCGGCCGGGGTGTCGGCGCCGAGGCTGGCGACACCCTCGCGCAGGCCGTCCTGCCAGCGCTTGAGGATGGCCTCGCGGTTGGTGAGGGCCTCGTACCACTGGTCGCTGTGGACGCGGTAGCGCTCACGGCGGGAGCCGGGCTCGCGTTCGCGTGACACCAGGTGCACCTGGGCGAGATAGCGGACGGCACCGGAGACGGCGGCGGGGCTGATCCGGAGCTGTTCGCCCAGCTCGACCGAGGTCAGCGCGCCGGTGTCGGAGGCGAGCAGCGCGGCGAACACCCGGGCCGGCATCCTCGGCACCCCGGCCTCCACCAACTGCGCCGCGAAGTGCTCGACAAAACGGGAGACCAGCTCCGGGTCCCGGCCATGAGAGATCGACTCCGGGTCCCGATCACGGGAGACCGGCTCCGGGCCCCGGCCGGACATGTCCACCTCGGCCCTCGATTCCGTCATCACCGCATCATCTCCCCTGGTCAGCCCCGGTCGGCCACCGCCATCGAGTCTACCGGCGTTTTATACGCTTCCTTAACTTCACAATTTTCTGAAAGAAGCGTACGTTCTGAAGCATGACGAAGGCGATCACCGTCTCAGGACTCCACAAGTCCTTCGGACGGACCCACGCACTGGACGGGCTCGACCTGACCGTCGAGACCGGCGAGGTCCACGGCTTCCTCGGACCCAACGGAGCCGGAAAGTCCACCACCATCCGCGTACTGCTCGGCCTGCTGCGCGCCGACGCGGGCGCCGCCCAGGTGCTCGGCCGCGACCCGTGGGCCGACGCGGTCGAGGTGCACCGCCGGATCGCGTACGTCCCCGGCGATGTGACCCTCTGGCGCAACCTCTCCGGCGGTGAGGTCATCGACCTGTTCGGACGGTTGCGGGGAGGGCTGGACGCGCGGCGCCGCGCCGATCTGATCGAACGGTTCGAACTCGACCCCACCAAGAAGGGGCGCACCTACTCGAAGGGCAACCGGCAGAAGGTCGCCCTCGTCGCCGCCTTCGCCTCCGACGTCGACCTGCTCATCCTCGACGAACCGACCTCCGGCCTCGACCCGTTGATGGAGGAGGTCTTCCAGCGGTGCGTCCACGAGGAACGCGACCGGGGCCGTACGGTCCTGCTCTCCTCGCACATCCTCAGCGAGGTCGAGGAACTCTGCGACCGCGTCAGCATCATCCGCAAGGGCGTCACCGTGGAGAGCGGCACCCTCGCCGATCTGCGCCATCTGACCCGCACCAGCGTCACCGCCGAACTCGCCGCCCCGCCAGGCGGCCTCTCCCGTCTCACCGGCGTCCACGACCTCGACATCCAGGGCAACCGCGTCCGCCTCCAGGTCGACACCGACAAGCTCGACGCCGTGCTGCGTTCGCTCAGCGAGTCGGGCGTACGGTCCCTCACCTCGACGCCTCCGACTCTGGAGGAACTCTTCCTGCGGCACTACCAGGACGATGTGCGCGATGACGTACAGGGCGATGCGCAGGGTGCCGTACAGGGTGATGTGCGGGACGGGCGGGAAGGGGCGGTCGCGCGATGAGCACCACCACCGCCCGGACGGCACCCACCGCACCCACACCGTTCGCCGCCCGGCCCGGCGGGAGCCGTCAACTGGCCGGTACGGGAACCCTGTTGAGGTTCGCCCTGCGGCGCGACCGGGTCATGGTGCCGGTCTGGGTCGCGGTGATCGGCCTGATGGTCCTCTCCATGCCGAACAGCCTGAAGGGCCTCTACGCCACCGCCGCCGAACGCGCCGATCTGATGCGGCAGATGGGTACGAACGCCTCGCTGCGCGCGCTGATCGGCCCGGTGTTCGACGACTCGCTGGGCGCGCTGACGGCGTGGCGGGTCGGTGTGTACGCGGGGGCGCTGGCCGCCGCGATGAGCCTCCTCGTCGTCATCCGGCACACCCGGGACGAGGAGGAGAGCGGGCGCCAGGAGATGGTGGCGTCCGGGACGGTCGGTCGTCGGGCCTCGCTGACCGCCGCGCTGCTGACGGCCGCGATCGCCAACGGTGTACTCGCCCTGCTGGTCACCGCCGGGCTCGCGCCGTACGGGGCGGGGAGCGCGCTGGCGTTCGGGCTGGGGCTCGCGGGCGTCGGGATGGTGTTCGCGACGATGGCGGCGGTGGTCGCGCAGTTCACCGAGAGCGCGCGGCTGGCCCGGGGGCTGACGGCGGGGCTGCTGGGGGCGGCGTTCGTGTTGCGGGCGGCGGGGGATGCTTCCGCGAACGAAGGTTCGTCTTTTTTGACGTGGGTGTCGCCGCTGGGGTGGCTCGAAAACGAGCGTTCGTTCGCGGATGAGCGGTGGTGGGTGCTGCTGCTGTTCGTGGCGGCGACGCTGGCCCAGGGCGCGGTGGCGTATGTCCTCGCCGGGCGCCGTGATGTCGGCATGAGCTTCCTGCCGACCCGGCCGGGCCCGGCGAACGGCCGGCTGGCCACGGCGGGCGCGCTGGCCTGGCGGCTGCAGCGGGGCGGCGTACTGGGCTGGAGCATCGGCTTCTTCCTCACCGGAGTCGTCTACGGCGGACTGGTGGAGGGCGTGGCCGACCTCGTCGGCGACAACGACAACGCCCGACAGGTCTTCGAACGCATGGGCGGCCAGACCGGTCTGACCAACGCGTTCCTCGCCTCGATGATCGGCATGATGGGCCTGTTCGCCGCGCTGTACGTGGTGAGCGCGGTACTCCGGCTGCATGGCGAGGAGACCTCGGGGCGGGCCGAGCCGGTGCTCGCGAACGCCGTGGGCCGGCTGCGCTGGGCGGGCGGCCATCTGGCCATCGCCTTCGGCGGCTCGGTCTGGCTCATGCTCCTCACCGGCCTCGGTTTCGCCGCCGGTCACGGCAAGGACGTGGGGCCGATCCTGGGCGCCTGTCTGGTGCAGGTGGCCGGGGTGTGGGTGATCGGCGGCCTCGCCGTACTCCTCTACGGCCTCGCGCCCCGGGCGGCGATGGCGGCGTGGGGTGTGGCCGGAGCGGTCCTTCTGATCGGCTGGATCGGCCCCGCCCTCAACGCACCCCAGGCCGTCCTGAACCTCTCCCCCTTCGGCCATCTGCCGAAGCTGCCGGGCGGGGAGATGGACTGGGGGCCGGTACTGACCCTGATCGGGCTGGCCGTGCTGCTGGCGGCCGGGGGGTTGGCGGGGCTGCGGAGGCGGGACATCACGACGTGAGCCGCGACGTGAGGGGGCCGATGGCCGGGTGACCGGGCGGCCGGGTGCCCTGCTGGTCGAGGGCGCGTCCCTTCCTCGTGGAGAACCACGGTGGAGCGGGGCGCGTCTTCCCGTTCGTGGAGCGACCGGACGGGTGGGGCCCGGGTGACGAGCCGGAACTGCTGAATCTGCGGCAGGGGGAGGACGAGCCGGGCGGCCGGCAGAGTGCGCTGGCCTGCGGGGGCTGCGCGCTCTCGGTGGTGGGCGCGCTGACCGCCACGCTGATCTGGAGTTCCTCGGCCCGTACGCGGCGGCATCTGCGCGGCGGCTTCGAGGGCGAGGGCATGGACTACACGGTCCTCGTCACCGAACTCCCCCTGGTCCTCGCGGCGGGAGCCGCCGTCCCGGCGCTTGCCTGCCTGCTGGTGGGGTGGGTTTGGGGGCGGCGCCGGTGAGCGGTCAGTCGACGTAGTGCTTCAGTTCCTCGGTGTCGAGTTCGATGCCGAGCGGGTCGGGCAAGGAGAGTTTCGCGCCGAAGGTCTTCCTGACAGCGCTGCGATACCCGCCGCCGGGGGCCGGATCGCTGAAGAGCGTGACCGAGTGGTCGTCCCGGTCGACCAGCAGGTAGAAGGGAATCCCGGAGTCGGCGTAACCGGCGGGCTTCTCCTCCCGATCACGACGGTGGGTGTCCGAGTCGTACGAGGTGATCTCGACCGTCATCACCACACCGGCGGTGTCGGCCCAGTCCCCCTTGCCCGTGAACGTCCCCCGGGGCGCGAGCACGGCGTCGGGCAGTGCCCGCCCCTTGCGGTACCTCTCGATCCGCAGCCCCAGCTCCCCGCCTCCATACAGCCACAGCCCCGTGCCGGCCACGAGGAAGCTCTCCTGCAGCCACCTGATGACCTCGCTGTGGTTGCCGTCCGTCATGCCCTTGATCCCGACCCGTCCGTTGATGAACTCCAACCTGACGGCGTCGAACTTCTTGGCCACGTACGCGGCGAGTTCCTCGAACTCCTCCACGGACATCTGGGACGTGTGCTGCGCCATAACCGTCATGGTGCCTCCCTTCGTAGGCAGACACCAGCTTGGTTGCCGGTCGGCGCACCTCGGGCCGGATCATCCGCGCGATCATCCGAACGGGTGATCACCCCGCCGTCACGTCCAGCCCTTCCAAACCCCGGATCACAAAGCCCGGCTTGCGTTTCGGTTCCGTGGTCGGGGCGAGGGTGGGGGCCTGTTCGAGAAGGGCTCGCATGGAGGCGGCCAGTTCGACACGGGCGAGGGGGGCGCCGATGCAGTAGTGGATGCCGGCGCTGAAGGAGATGTGCGGGTTCTCCTCGCGGGTCAGGTCCAGTTTCTCGGGGGTGTCGAACACGGCCGGGTCGTGGTTGGCCGAGCCGAAGAGCATCGCGATCTCCGCGCCCCTCGGGATGGTGGTGCCGTCGATCTCGATGTCGTCCAGCACCCACCGCTCGAACAGTTGTAGCGGGGTGTCGTAGCGCATCAGCTCCTCCACCGCCGCCGGCACCAGGGAGTGGTCCGCGCGCAGCGCCGCCAGCTGGTCGGGGTGGCGGAACAGTGACCACCAGCCGTTGACCGTGGCGTTGACCGTCGCCTCGTGGCCCGCGTTCAGCAGCAGGACGCAGGTCGAGATCATCTCCTGCTCGGTCAGCCGGTCGTCTTCGTCGTGCGCGGCGATCAGGCCTGAGATCAGGTCGTCGGCGGGGTGCTCCCTGCGGTGTGCGATCAGCTCCCGGAGGTACTCCGAGAACTCCACCGACGCCCGCACCGCCTTCTTCGCCGTCTCCTCGGACGGGTTCAGCTCATACATCCCGCAGATGTCCGCCGACCAGGGCCGCAGCGGTGCCCGGTCCGCCTCCGGGATGCCGAGCATCTCGGCGATCACGGCCACCGGCAGCGGCTCGGCCACGTCCCGCAGCAGATCACCGCCACCGGCCTCCACCAACCCGGCGACCAACTCGTCCGCCAGTCCGTCCACATACGGCTTCAGCCGCTCGACCGTGCGGGGCGTGAACGCCTTCGATACCAGCCGCCGGATTCTCGTGTGGTCCGGGGGTTCCAGGTCGAGCATCCCGTGGTCGTTCAGCGTGTGGAACGGTTCATGCTCCGCCGGCGGCGCGCTGCGGCCGAAGTCCTCGTGCGTGAACCTGTGCTGGTACGTCCGCCCCAGCCGTCGGTCCCGCAGCAGCGCCGACACCTCCGCGTGATGCGGGACGAGCCACTGGTTCGTCGGCTCGAAGTACCGCACCCGGCCGCCCGCCCTCAGCTCGGCGTAGGCCGGATAGGGGTCGGCCACGAAGTCGGGGTTCCACGGGTCGAACGCGAGGTCGGATGCAGCTGCCATGACCGGACGCTAACCCGCCCCTGGGCGGATGAACAGGCTTGACTTGCACCGTGACCTCGGCAGAACCGACGGCTGAACCGGCTTTCCGGGGCCTCGCTCGGGCATCGGGAGGATGTCGGCGCACTGGGCGCCGTCGGTCCCTCCCGCGAAGGGAGCCCGCGAACGGGAACTCGTCGCACGCCTCGACCGCCCCGCCCAGGGCGGCTCTCTCCGACGGAGCGACAGGCGAACACGACCTGTCCGTACCGATCTTCACCTCTCCCTGCTCGGGCTCCTCCGACGCGGCGGCGACCGGCTCGGTCATGCCGACCGCCCGCTCCACCCCTTGACACCGGGTGCTGCCTCAGCTTGGCGTGACCAGCCGCGCCTCGTAGGCGAAGACCGCGGCCTGTGTGCGGTCGCGCAGGCCCAGTTTGACCAGAATCCGGCTGACATGGGTTTTGATCGTGGACTCGGCCACCACCAGGCGTTCGGCTATCTCCGAGTTGGACAGGCCCTGGGCGATCAGGATCAGCACCTCCGTCTCTCGTTCGGTCAGTTCCCCATAGGCCAGTTGGGCCGCCGCGGACGGCTTGGAGGGCTCGGCGAGCTTGGAGAACTCGGTGATCAGACGCTTGGTGATCGAGGGGGCCAACAACGCCTCACCGGCGGCCACCACTCTGACCCCGTCGGCCAGTTGGCGCGCCGAGGCGTCCTTGAGGAGGAAACCGGAGGCTCCCGCCCGCAGGGCCTGATACACATACTCGTCGAGGTCGAACGTCGTCAGGACGAGCACCTTGGCGCCCTTGCCGGCCGCCACGATCTCCCGCGTGGCCTCGATACCGTTCAGCTCGGGCATACGGATGTCCATCAGAACGACATCGGGGTCCAGTTCACGGACCCGGTCCACCGCGTCCCGGCCGTTCACCGCCTCGCCGACCACCTCGATGTCCGGCATCGCGCCCAGCAGTACCGAGAACCCCTCCCGGACCATCATCTGATCGTCGGCGATCAGCACCCGAATGGTGGTGGTGCCGGTGCCGACCCCGGTGCCGGTCATGCGTCGGCCTCGCTCACGCCGGCGACCGGCAGGAACACCGTCACCTCGTAGCCTCCTTCTTCCGTCTCGCCCGTGGTCATCTCGCCGTTCAGCATCGTGACGCGCTCGCGCATGCCCGTGATGCCGTGGCCCGCCCCGTGGGTGGACTTCACCAGGGTCACCTCCGGGGACGGGCCGTTGACTATGCGCAGGCCCAGCCCGCCCAGGACATAGCCCAGCTCCACACGGGCCGTCGCGCCGGGTGCGTGCCGCAGGCTGTTGCTGAGGGCCTCCTGGACTATGCGGTACGCCGACAGCTCGACGCCCTGCGGGAGTTCGCGTACCGCTCCGGTGACCGTCTTCTCCACGGTCAGGCCCGCCTCGTGGACATTGGCCAGCAGACCGTCGAGGTCGGCGAGGGTGGGCTGCGGGGCCTCCGGGGCCTCGTAGTCCTCGGCGCGGACGACCCCGAGGACCCGGCGCAGCTCGGTCAGCGCCGCCACCGCGTTCTCCCGGATCGTGGCGAAGGCCTGCTCCAGCTCGGGCGGTGGGTTCTCCACGCGGTAGGGCGCGGCCTCGGCCTGGATGGCGACCACCGACATGTGATGGGCGACCACGTCGTGCAGCTCGCGGGCGATGGTCGTGCGCTCCTCCAGCAGGGTGCGCTTGGAGCGCTCGTGGGCCGTCACCGTCTGCTGGGCGGTCACCTCCCGCACGGCCGTGCGCCGTATGTTCAGCGCGGAGGCGGCCAGCAGGGACATCGCGGAGACGACCAGGAACGGGCCCGTGTTCGACGAGTAGTGCCCGGCGCCGAGGAGGGTCTCGAAGACCACTCCGTACGCCGCGGTCAGTGCCCACATCCAGGCGGCTATGCGGGGGCGGGTGCGCAGGGCCACGACCGTCAGCACCACCAGATGGGCCGCGAAGCTGCCGGGGGCCCAGGGCCAGTCGCTCCACATGGAGGTGAACGCCGCGACGACCGGGGTCGCGGCCAGGGACACCCAGAAGGCGCCTACGGGCCGGACCAGGGTCAGCAGGATCGGAGCCCCAGCGAGTACAGCGGCCACCAAGATGCCGAACTCGCCGCCGCGCTCACTGGCCGAGACCGCGATGGTCATGGCCAGCAGGGCGGCCACCGTCACGAGCGCGTGCGGGGTCCAGGCCACATACGCGCGGACGCGGCCGGTGATTCTGCTGGTGAACAGGCCGTCCAGCTTCAGCGGGGGCAGGGGCCGGTAGGCGAACGCGTCGTGGAACAGGTCCCGTCGCAGTCCTCGCCACGCGTCCATGGCGAACCTGAACTCCGGGCTGCTCTGCTGGGGCCCGCCGGGCGGGGGCATCGTCTGCGTGTGGGTCGTCTCGGTCACATGGAAAACGGTAGGTCGGGGCCGGGGTCACCGTCGTCACCAGTGAGGAGGGTCCTGCGGCGTCCTTCTCAGGTACTACGGGTACAGGGCGGGGGGTCTCAGTAGCCGGCGGGGCGGACCAGGCCCGACTCGTAGGCGAAGACGGCCGCCTGGGTGCGGTCGCGCAGGCCCAGTTTGACCAGGATGCGGCCCACATGGGTCTTGACGGTCTGTTCGGCGACGACGAGGCGTTCGGCGATCTCGGCGTTGGACAGGCCCTGGGCGATCAGGGCCAGCACCTCCGTCTCCCGTTCGGTCAGCTCGCCCACGCGTGCCTTCAACGGGCCGCGCGGTGCGGTCCCCATACGGGAGAACTCGGCGATCAGTCGACGCGTGATCCCGGGGGCGAGCAGGGCGTCGCCCGACGCCACCACCCTCACCGCTTCGGCCAGTTGGTCGGCGGAGGCGTCCTTGAGGAGGAAACCGGACGCGCCGGCGCGCAGGGCCTCGTACACGTACTCGTCGAGGTCGAAGGTGGTGAGCACCAGCACTCTGATGTGCGGGTGTTCGGTGGTGATGCGGCGGGTGGCCTCGATGCCGCCCAGCTCGGGCATGCGGATGTCCATCAGGACGACGTCCGGGGCGAGTTCGGCGACCTTGTCGATGGCGTCGAGGCCGTGCACCGCCTGGCCGACGACGTCGATGTCGGGCTGGGTGTTGAGCAGCACCGAGAAACCCTGCCGGACCATCTGCTGGTCGTCGGCGATCACTACGCGGATGATGCCGCTCGTCATGGGGTCTCTTCTCCTGTCGTGTCCGGTGCGGTCCCGGAGCGAGTATCGGTCAGATCGGGCGGGGCTTCGGCGGGATCGCCGTTTCTGGGGAGGAAGGCGACCACCGCGAAGCCGCCGTGGGAGGTCTCGGTCGCCATGAGCGTGCCACCGAGCATCGCGGCGCGTTCACGCATACCGAGCAGACCGTGGCCCGCGCCGGGTGACGGCGGGGCCGGGCGACGGGGGCGGGAGTTGATGACGCGGAGCTGGAGGCCACGGGGGAAGTGGGTCAGTTCCACCCGTACGGTCGACCCCGGTGCGTGCCGCAGGGCGTTGCTGAGGGCCTCCTGGACGATCCGGTACGCCGACAGCTCCACACCGGGTGACAGCGGACGCACCTCCCCGTCGATCTCGACGGTGACGTCCAGTCCGGCGGCGCGGGTGTTCTCGACGAGCGCGTCGAGGCGGTCCAGGGTGGGCTGCGGGGCGTGCGGGGCGGCGCCCTCGGCGGCCGGTGTCATGCCGTGGGGGTCGTCGGGGGTGGTCGGGTCCTCGGCGCGCAGGACACCTAGGACCCGGCGGAGTTCGGTGAGGGCCTCCAGGGCGTTCTGCCGGATGCCGTCGAGGTTCTCCCTCAGCTCCTCGGAGGGGTGCTCCACCAGATGGGGAGCCACTTGGGCCTGGATGGAGATCACCGACATGTGGTGGGCGACGACGTCGTGCAGCTCACGGGCGATACGGCTGCGCTCCTCCAGCACGGTGCGGCGGGCGCGCTCCTCCGCGGTGAGGCCGGCCTGCTCGACGAGTTGGGTACGGGCCTCGCGCCGGCCGCGCATCGTGCTGCCGAGGAGGACGACGCCGACGAAGAGGGCCGTCGCCAGGACGCTCGTCTGCGAATGGGGCGCGTCACCGGCGGTCCACTCCAGGGCGTACGTGATGAGCACGGTCACCGTCAGTACCTCGACCGTCACCCGGGCGGGCAGGCGCAGGGAGAGCAGGAAGAGGATCAGCGCGTGGGCGATCAGACCGGGTGGACTCCACGGCCAGGGGACGTCCGCCTCGGCGAGCGTCGAGGACAGATCGGCCCGTACCCCGAGGGCCACGACGAACGTGACCACCATCGACGCCCACCACGCCGGAACCGGCCACCACAGGGCGAGCGCCACCGCCGCGCCCTGGGCGAGCGAGCACAGCAGCGTGTACTCGGCGCCCATGCCGTAGCGGTCGTCCATCTGGTCGATGTTGCCGAGGGTGAGAACGAACGCGACCAGGAAGACCAGGCCGTGGGGCAGCCAGCGGAGCCAGGTGGACGGCGGCAGGGGGTGGTGCTCGGCGCTCAACAGATCCGCGCGAAGCATGCGCAGACCCGTGGTCAGGCGTCTCTCCACTGCGGTCACTCGGACCAGCCTAGGCATGGGGGACCGTCCTCGGCTGCGGGATTTTGGGGCGCCCGATCGGTTTGCGTCCGGCCGATTCGGGTCCGACCGATGTGCGTCCTGCCGGTTCGGGTCCGGCCGATTCGGGGTCGGGAGTTGTGCGGGGGTGCGGCGCGGCTGTGTGCCGTTTCTTCTTTCGGGGGGCGCGGGTCTCGTAGGTGTGGAACGCCGCCCAGCACACGAGGAGGGCCAGGGTGAACATCGGGAGCCAGGTGAGCCGGGCCGCCACCCAGGTCAGGTCGTCGGGGGGTGTGTGCAGGCCGGGGAGGTGACCTGCCGTCAGCCCCACCGCCGTCGTCGCCATCAACGCCGTCTGGTGCCACAGGAACACCGTCATCGCCGAGAGGTTGACGACCGCGACCGCCGCCCAGGCCAGGGGGTGACGTGTGAGCGTACGGCGGAGGGGGCCGCGCAGCAGGAGGGCGATGCCGCACTGGGCCAGGCCGAAGGTCACGGCCGCGAGGGTGGGTGGGTTCAGGTTGGAGACCCCTGCACCGGGGACCCCGACCATCGACGCCGGGTAGCCCGCCCACATGATCAGGGCGGCCGTCGCCGTGGTGCCGGACACGAGCAGGAGCCAGCCGGCCCGACGGCGGTCCAGCTCGCCCCGCGTCCAGGCCGCGCCCAGCGTGTACGGGACCAGCCAGCCTGCCGCCAGGTTGATCCAGCCCAGGGAGGACGGGGCGCCCAGGCCGAAGCGGGCGAGATCCACGTGGAGCACCACCGCCAACGGCCACAACGGGTTCAGCCGCGCCACCAGCGGGGTTGCCGCCGTCAGCGCCGCGAAGACCAGCAGGAACCACAGGGGTGACAGGGCCAGTTTGAGCAGCGTGTGGATCGTCGCGAGGTTTGTACCCGTCACCAGGAGGGTGATCGCCACCGCCGTCCAGAGGGCCAGGACCGCCGCGACCGGTATGAACAGGCGGCCGAGGCGGGTTGCCAGCCATTGGGTGTACGTCGTGCCTCGGGCTCGGGCCGATGCGTAGCTCCTCGTTGCCACGTGGCCGCCGACCAGGAAGAAGACAGCCAGGGTTTGGAAAAGCCAGGAGATGGGGGCCAGCCAGGGCATGTGCTGGAGGGGGCTGGAGGTGTGGAGGGTGCCGGTGGGGGCCGGGACCAGGGCCGTCACCAGCCAGTGGCCCAGGATTATGCCGAGGATGGCCAGGGCTCGGAGGGCGTCTATGGCTCGGTCTCGGGTGGGTGGGGTGGCTGTGGCTATGCGGGTCGCTGCGCGATGCAGGGGGTTGGGGGGACGGGGGTGGGGGCGCGGGTGGTGGTTTTCGGGTGCGGGTGCGTGGTCGGGTGCCCGGCCTTCGGCCGGGATTGGTTTCCCACCCGCACCGCCAGTGCGGGTATCGGGGTCGGGTGCGGATGGCCCTTGTGGGGGCTTGGCGCCGTCGGCGACCGCCGCTTCGAGTCGACGGGAGGGGGCGGGTGACTGGGTACGGGAGAGCGCGGATGGCTCACTGCGGCAGGCGGTGGATGGCTTAGGCATGGGGGGTCTCCGTGGGGGTGCCGGTGGTTATCCGGGACAGGTTCTTCAGGGACAGGGAGCCGGGGGTGAAGTAGTCGCTGTGGCCCGCGTCGCCTGCGGCGAAAGCGTGGGCGCCGAAGGCCCTCGACGTGGGGTCCGTGCCGAAGCCGAGCGTCGTGTCGAAGAGGTCGACCTGGGTGTGGGGGACCAGGCCGATCCAGTCGTCGGAGCCTCTGGCCGCCCAGACGCGCGCCGTTGTGTGCAGGGCCTCCGCGGTGTTCGCGCCCGTGCCGGGGCTGCCGATCAGGACGATGTTGTTCACGCCGTCCAAGCCCGCTGCGGCTCGGCCGCACACCACCGAGCCGTAGGAGTGGCAGATCAGGGAGAGGTCTGCCGAGTCGCCCACCAGGCCGCGTAGTTCACGTATGAACGTGCGCAGCTGCGGGGCCGCCTCGTCGGCCCTGGTGGGGGTGAGGACCGTGGAGCTGATCGTCTCCGGTGTCTCGTAGCCGAGCCAGGCGATGACCGCCGTGTCCCGGCCCGCCTCGGTGCGGAGGGCCTCGGCGGCCTTCTGGAAGCGGTCGTAGGTGTCCAGGCTTGTGTCCGAGCCCGGGATCAGTACCGCTATGTGCTGTGCGGTCAGCAGGTCGCCGAGGACTTCGACCGTCCGGCCCGGGCCTCTGCCGTCGAAGGCCAGGAACTGGCGGGTGGAGGACGCCATCGAACGGTCCGTCTCGGCGCGGGTGCGGTCGCCATGGGCCTCGGCCATGCGGGCCGCGCCCTGGGCGTTCGCCCTGTTCGCCGCGTAGGTCGACTGCAGGGTTGCTCGGGTGGGTGGGGTGAGGGACGCGGCTGCCGGGAGTGGGGCCGGGATCTGGGGTTGGGCCGCGGCCGAGACGGGAGCGATCACCGCGACCGCCACGAGGAGCGCGAGAAGCGTGCGGCACAGGCGGGGTGGCCAGGTGCGGGCGGCAGTGCGGTGAGAGCGGGGGCCGAGAAGACGGCTCGGGCGGGGGCCGAGGAGACGGGTCGGGCAGGGACCTGGGAGACGGCTTGGGTGGGGATCGAGGAGACGGCTGGGGCCAGTGTCTTCGGTCCGCTTGTCTTGTCCGCCGAGGGGGTTGCGCCGGTCGTTTTTGCTGCCGCTCCGACCGCCGGGTGGATTGGATCGGCTGGGTCGGCTTGATGCGCTGAGTCGGCTCGATCGGCTGGGTCGGTTCGGCCCGCTGCGGCGGTCCGGTCGGCCGGCTCGTCGTCGTAGGTCGTCCGGACCCGTCACTGCCCCCATGTCGCCCCGCCCCTTCCAGTTCGGTCCGGCCGCTGGTCGGGCCGTTCTGGAAGGAAGCTATGAATTGGGGGGCATGGTCGGCGTCCCGCCTGGGAGCTCACCTGGGAGGTAGCTCTCAGGTATTACGGGTATCCCCGGCAGGGGTTCGATCAGTGAGGTTGAACCGCTGGCGAGTGTGCCCACTGCGGGTTGTGCGGGGCGGTTTCGTTGTCCGGGGTGGTTCGTTGTCCGGGGTGGTTCGTTGTCCCGGACGGTTTCGTTGGCCCGGGACGGTTTCGTACCGCCGGTCGCCCGGCTCACCACGCCAGTTGTGCGATCTCCTCCGCGACCACCGCGCACGCGTCCGCCGCCGGGTCGATCAGGGGGAAGTGGCCCACGTCCTCCAGCAGGGTCAGCCCCACGATCTCGCCGGCCTTCGCCGCCGCGTCCGCGTAGGCCTCGGCCACGGGTTGCGGTACGACGATGTCCGCGCGGCCCTGGACGAGGGTCGTGGCGATGCCGGTCGGCAGGAGGAGGGCCGGGTCGGCGTACGGGCATCTGTCGGCGAACTTGTCCTGGCCGCCGAGGAGTTGGGTTACCGCTCCGCCGCAGACGTCGAGTTTCTCCGCTACGGCGAAGTCCGCGATGGGGGCCAGGCCGACGACTCCGCGCAGCGGGGCCGGGCGGGCCGTTCGCCAGGGCGAGTCCGGCGGGAGTACATGGCGGGCTGCCGCCCACAGGGCCAGGTGGCCTCCGGCCGAGTGGCCGGTCAGGACCGTGCGGTGGGGGTCCGCCTGGGGTAGGGCCTCTCGTACGAGGTCGGGGAGGGCGTCCATCGCCGCGGCCACGTCGTCGAATGTCTCCGGCCAGCGGCCCGCGACGGGGTCGGACGGGCCGGAGGGGCCCGACTGGGACGGTGGTGAACTTCCCCTTCTGTACTCGACGTTGGCCACGGCGAAGCCTCGGTGGGCCAGGTAGTCGGCGAAGGGGGTGATGTGGTGGCGGTCGTAGGGGGAGCGCCAGGCGCCGCCGTGGAGGATCACGACCAGGGGGGCCGTGGCGGTGGGTGTGGATGTGGTCGTGGGTGCCGTGGTGTCCGGTGTGCGGGGGGTGTAGAAGTCGATCACCTGGTCCGGGTGGGAGCCGTAGGACCTTGTGGTGTCGGGGGGCACCGGGGGGTGTGAGAAGGCGGATGCTTCTTCGGCGGCATCGCGGGCTGCGGCGTCGTCGTCCGGCATGCTCCAACCTCTCAAGGGTGAAACGGATTTGGAAGGGTTTAGGAGGGGGCAGGCTGGGGAACTGTTGCCTGCCGTTGGCGGGGACGGTATCAGGCCGGTGACGTGCGGGGAGTTGAGGGCGCCGGGGGTGCCTTGTGGCTCGGGGGTACGGGGTGCCTTGTGGCTCGGGGGTACGGGGGGCGTTGGTGCGTGGGCTGGGTGGGGGTGGTCCAGCGCGTGGGCCGGTGCCGGGGCTGGGCGGGGGTGGGTTTCGCTTACCGGCGCTGACAGGGTGCCGCTCTCTTTGGGATGGGCGCCGCCCCAGCGGCACGACTGCCCGCAGCCACGACGACTGGGCGGGCAACTGCCCCGGCCGCACGACTGCCCGCAGCCAGCAAGAGGCGCGCGTGGCAGTCGTGCCCTAGATCCGGCCTCAGGCCAGCGACCCCTGACCCACCCCAGCGCCCCCCAACCCACCCCAGCGACCCCCAACCCACCCCAGCGACCCCCGACTCAACCCAGCGACCCCCGACTCAACCCAGCGACCTCAGCGTTCTCGCCAATGCCCTCGCCGCCCGTTCCACGTCCGCGAAGCTCACGTACAGGGGGGTGAAGCCGAAGCGGAGGGTGTCGGGGTGGCGGAAGTCGCCTATGACACCCTCGGTGATGAGGTGTTTCATCACCTCTGCCGCGTCAGGGCAGCGCAGGGAGATCTGGCTGCCGCGTTCCGCGTGCGCGGTCGGGGTCACGGATGTGATCCGGTCGTCCGGGACGTACGTCGAGACGCAGGTCAGAAAGAAGTCCGTCAGGGCGAGGGACTTCGCTCGGACCGACTCGATCGAGACGTCCTCCCAGACTTCGAGCGCCGCCTCCAGGGCGAGCATGGAGAGGATGTCGGGGGTGCCGACCCTGCCCCTCGCCGCACCCGTCGCCGCCTCGTACTCGGGGCTCATCCCGAAGGGCTCCGCGTGGGAGTTCCAGCCGGGGAGCGGGGAGTCGAAATGGGGCTGGTGGTCCCGGCGTACGTACAGGTACGCGGGTGAACCGGGGCCGCCGTTCAGGTACTTGTAGGTGCAGCCGACCGCCAGGTCGACCCCGTGTTCGTCCAGGCCGACCGGCAGGGCGCCCGCGCTGTGGCACAGGTCCCAGACGGCGTACGCCCCCGCCTCGTGGATCGCCGCCGTCAGGGCGGGCAGGTCGTGGAGGCGGCCGGTGCGGTAGTCGACGTGGTTCAGCAGGACCGCCGCCGTACGGTCGCTCAGCGCGGACGGGACCTCCGACGGGGACACCGGGCGGAGCGTACGACCCGTCATACGGGCTGCGGACTCGGCGATATAACCGTCCGTCGGGAACGTCGTCGCGTCGACCAGGATCTCGTCCCGGACGCGACTACCACCGGCACCCGTACTACGACCGCCACCGCCACCCTCACCCCCGCCACCAGCACCGCCACCGCCACCCGCGGAGTCCGCCATACGCACAGCCGCCACAACCGCCTTGAACACGTTGACGCTCGTGGAGTCGCCCACCACGATCTGGCCGGGCGCCGCGCCCACCAGCGGAGCGATACGGTCGCCGATCCGCTCCGGGGCCGTCCACCAGCCGCTCTCCTCCCAGGAACGGATACGGAGGGAGCCCCACTGGCGGCGTACGACGTCCTCGACGTGGGCGGGGACGTTCGCGGGGAGGGCGCCGAGGGAGTTGCCGTCCAGGTAGACCGCGTCGTCCAGCACGAACTCCGCCCGCTTGGCGGCCAGTTCATCGGCGGCGTCCAACTTCTCCGCCATCACCCGGAGTTCAGGGAGTTTGGAGAATTCAGACATGCGACCGCGCCGTCCACAGCTCGGGGAACACGTTCTTGCGGGCGCGCTTCTCCAGCCAGGCGACGCCGGCCGAGCCGCCCGTACCCGGCTTGGCGCCCATGGAGCGGCGGGTGGCGACGAGGTGGTCGTTGCGCCAGCGCCAGACGAGTTCGGCGACGTCCGTCAACGCCTCGCCGAGCCGGGCGAGTTCGGCGGTCTCGTCGCCCGCGTAGATCGCCGTCCACGCCTCCTCGACCTCGGGGGACGGCTCATAGCGCTGGGAGACGTCACGGCGTACGACGGAGTCGGGGATGGCGTGGCCGCGGCGGGCCAGCAGCCGCAGCACCTCGTCGTAGAGGCTCGGCTCGTGGAGCGCCTTCTCCAGCTCGGCGTGGACGCGCGGGGCGCCCCGATGCGGTACGAGCATGGACGCGGACTTCTCCGCGAGCAGGAACTCCATCCTGCGGTACATCGCCGACTGGAACCCGGACCCCTCCCCGAGGGCGCCACGGTAGGAGTTGAACTGGGCCGGAGTGAGCTGACCGAGGGGCTTCCAGGAGGCGTTGAGGGCCTCCAGCTCGCGCACGGAACGCTTCAGCGCGGCGATCGCCGTCGGGATGTCGTCGCCGCGCAGCGCGGCGGTCGCGGTCTCCCACTCATGGACGATGACCGTGAACCACAACTCCATGACCTGGGTCGTCACCAGGAAGACCATCTCTCCCGGGTCGTCGGAGAGGGGGTGCTGGAGGTGGGTGAGAACGTCCGCCCGGACGTAGTCCTCGTAGGGAGTCGTTCCCTTGAAGTCGAGATGCGGAGTCTCGGGCTCCGAAGCCGCGACGGGCTGAGCCTGCTGGGACATCGCTGTCTCCTGTTGTGTACTCCGGGTAGCGGTCCGCCCCTGCCGTTACCGACACGGGGGCCCCGGTCCCCACCCGCATGGTCGGGGATGGCCCCGGAAACCGCAAGGTCCGCCTGGTCACACCAGGCGGACCCGTAAGGGATGGGCACTCGATCAGCCGAGGGTCTGGGCCGCCGTCGGCGAGGAGTCCTTCAGGAACTGGGAGCAGCGCTCGTACTCCTCCTGCTCACCGACCGCCTGCGCGGCGCGCGCGAGGGCGTGCAGGGCGCGCAGGAAGCCGCGGTTGGGCTCGTGCTCCCAGGGGACGGGACCGTGGCCCTTCCAGCCGTTGCGGCGCAGCGCGTCGAGACCGCGGTGGTAGCCCGTACGGGCGTAGGCGTACGACTCCACGACCGCGCCCCGCTCGAACGCGTCGTCCGCGAGCTGGGCCCAGGCGAGGGAGGAGGTGGGGTACTTCGCCGCGACGTCGGCGGGGGCCGTGCCGCCCGCGAGCAGTTCGCGCGGCTCCGGGTCGTCGGGGAGGTGCGTCGGGGGCGGGCCCCCGAGGAGGTTCTCGTGAATCGTCATGGGTTCCAGTCTGGCCCATACGGGAGGGCGGGGGATCGGGGTGGGGGCGGGTGAACGGCGGGAGCGGGCACACGTAAAAGTGGGGGTGTGAACGGCTTCGAGGGGAAGTACACGACCATGGACGCGACGGGCGCCGACGACGCGGGCGGCGGGAACCGTGCGAGAGGTACGAGCGGCCGCGACGACGCGGACATCGGCAACGGCGACCGGCCCACATCTCCCGAACTGCCGGCACCGCCCGCCGGATACCGCTTCCGTGCCTGTGCCGGGCACGCGGACCACACCGCCATGGCCGCGGTACGGCTCGGCTGCGTGGAGTGGGACGGGATCGATGTGGGGTCGCTGGTGGAGGGGGTGCCCACGGCCGACGAGATCGCGGAGGAGTGCGGCACGCGGTCGGGCGATCGGGTCGATCGAGTCGATCGGCGTCAGGGCCCACTCCTGGTGGAGTACGGCGGTCGGGTCGTCGGATATGTGACGGTCCGGTGGTGGGAGGAGCCGGACGGTACGTGGCTGTATCTGCACCGGGGGCACCTGCTGCCCGAGCACCGGGGGCGGGGAGTCGGGTCGGCGATGCTCGCGTGGGCGGAGAGACGCGTCCATGACCTCGTACGGCTGCACGGCACCGCTTCCACCGCTGTACTCGGCGCCAACGCCATGGCCTCCGAGGCGGACGCCGCCGCGCTGCTGCTCGACTCCGGATACCGGCAGGTCTTCAGCCTGGTGGAACTGGATCTGGCCGACCTCGCCCGGTTGCCCGACAGCCGAGCCCTGCCGGACGGCATCCGCCTCGGCGGGATCGGGCCGAGCCGGTATCGGGCGGCGTGGCGGACCGTCGTGGGTTCGTACGACGATGCCGCCTTCACGCCCGTCTGGTCGTACGAGCGTTTTCTCGCCACCGCCGATCCGAGGTGCTGGCGGGGTGCCTGGCACCGGGAACGGATGGTCGGGGTCGCGCTGTGCCGGCTGCGGGGGCGGGACGGGACCGTGGGCGAGATCGAGGAGCTGAGCGTCCGGGAGGAGGCCCGACGGCCGGGGCTGGGGCGGGCGCTGCTGGTCGACAGCTTGCGCTGCCTGCGTGAGCACGGCGCGCACAGCGCCCGGCTGTACACCGGGACCGCCGATCCGTACCGCTCCTACGACCTCTACGAGAGCGTGGGCTTCCAGCGGCGGAGCGAGTACGTCCGCTACCGCAAACCGCTTCGCGAGGCGTGAACCTGTTCGCGAGGCGTGAGCCCCTTCGCCTCGCCCGAGCCCTTTCGCCACGCGTGAGCCGGGCTGGTGAGGGTGGGCTGCCCCTCTCCCCTGGTCAGCCCCCGGTCAGCCGGACGGGTCCTTGGAACCGGGGCGGTCCTCCGGGTCCGCGGGGCCGGATTCCGCGCCCTCGGTGTTGCGCGTGCCCTCCAGGGGCGGGGCCGTGACCGCGCAGTGGGTGTGGCACTCGGGGTGGGGACAGTCGGGGGTGGGCCGGCGGACCGTGGCGAAGGCCAGGGCGGCGCCCGCCACCAGCGCGGCGGCGCAGACGTACATGGCCGTCTCGAACGCCTCGTCGAAGCGCGCGGGGGTGCGGTACGCCTCCGGGCCCATCCCGGCGATGAGCGGGAGCGCGGCCACGGCGATGAGACCGGCGGCGCGGGCGGCGGCGTTGTTGATACCGCTGGCCAGGCCCGCGTGCTCGGTGGAGACGGAGGCGAGGACCGTGGCGGTGAGCGGGGCGACCAGCGTGGTCATGCCGAGGCCGAGGACAACGAGGGCGGGGAGTACGTCGCGTACGTACGACGCGTCCGCGCCCACCCTCAGCATCAGCAGGATGCCCGCCGCGCACAGCAGGGGGCCGACGGTGAGGGGGATTCGGGGGCCGACGCGTTCGCCGAGGGCGCCCGCGCGGGAGGAGAGCAGCAGCATCAGGACGGTGATGGGGAGCAGGGCCGTACCGGCGCCGAGGGCCGAGTAGCCGGAGACCACCTGGAGTTGGAGGGCGGCCAGGAAGAAGAAGCCGCTGAACGCCGCGTAGACGAACAGGGTGACGATGTTGACCGCCGTGAACTGGCGGGACGCGAAGATCGTCAGTGGCATCATCGGGTCGGGGCGGGTGCGTTCGACGTGGATGAAGGCCCAGCCCGTCGCGATGCCGAGCAGTGCCGTCACCGCGACCGGGACGGAGCCCGTGCCCGCCTCGATCAGGGCGTAGGTGACGAAGGCGAGGGAGAGTGCGCCGAGGGTGGCGCCGAGGACGTCGAAGCCCCTGCCGTGGGCCTGTACGGCCGCCGACTCCGGTACGTGGCGGGCGGCGATCGGTACGCAGATCAGGGCCAGGGGGACGTTGAGGAGGAACACCCAGCGCCAGCCGGGGCCGTCCACCAGCCAGCCGCCCAGGAACGGGCCGACCGCGGCGCCGATACCGCCGAAGCCGGACCACAGGCCGACCGCCTTCGCCCTGTCGTCCGGGTGGAAGGACGCCTGGATGAGGGCGAGCGAGCCGGGGGTGAGGAGGGCGCCGCCCACTCCTTGCAGGGCTCGGGCGGCGATCAGGACGGGGGCGTTCGGGGCGATGCCGCAGAGGAGGGAGGCTGCGGCGAACCAGATCACTCCCAGGACGAAGATCTTGCGGCGGCCGAAGCGGTCGCCCAACGCGCCGCCGAGGAGGATCAGGCCGGCCAGGGTGAGCATGTACGCGTTGACCGTCCATTGGAGGGCGGCCAGGTCGGTGTCGAGGTCGTTGCCTATGCGGGGGAGGGCGACGTTGACGACCGTCGAGTCCAGCAGGGCCATGCTGGAGCCGAGGATCGTGGTGAGGAGCAGCCACTTGCCTTGGGGGGTGGCGAGCCGTACGTCGGCCATGGGGGGATCATCCCGCGTACCGGGGGGTTGGGCCAGGGGGGACTTGCCGGTGCTTAGGGGGCGCCCGGGGGTGGTGTGGGCCGGAGTCGGGTGGTGGGCCGGTGGTGGTGTGAGCCTTGGCCGGGGTTTCGCTTACCGGCGCGAACAGGGTGCCGCTGCGCCCACCCGTGCCGCCCCAGCGGCACGATTGCCCGCAGCTATGTGCGGATGGCCCGCAGCTGAGAACAGCTGCGGGCCAAGTTACAGGGGCACCCTGCTCACTCGTACTACTTGATCTTCGTGCCCGAAGAGCGCAGGTTGGCGCAGGCCTCGACCACTCGGGCGGCCATGGATGCCTCTGCCAGCTTGCCCCAGGTGCGGGGGTCGTAGGTCTTCTTGTTGCCGACCTCGCCGTCGACCTTCAGGACGCCGTCGTAGTTCTGGAACATGTGGGCGGCGACCGGGCGGGTGAAGGCGTACTGGGTGTCGGTGTCGATGTTCATCTTGACGACGCCGTTCTCCAGGGCGGTGCGGATCTCCTCCTCCGTGGAGCCGGAGCCGCCGTGGAAGACGAAGTCGAACGGGGACTCCTTGCCGAAGCGGGCGGCGACGCCCTCGTTCAGCTCCTTCAGGAGGTCGGGGCGCAGGACGACGTTGCCCGGCTTGTACACACCGTGGACGTTGCCGAAGGACGCGGCGAGCAGGTAGCGGCCCTTCTCGCCGAGGCCGAGGGCCTCCGCCGTGCGGATCGCGTCGTCGACCGTCGTGTAGAGGGAGTCGTTGATCTCGTGCGAGACGCCGTCCTCCTCGCCGCCGGTCGGGGTGATCTCCACCTCAAGGATGATCTTCGCGGCGGCGGCGCGGCGCAGCAGCTCCTGGGCGATCGCGAGGTTGTCGGCGAGGGTCTCGGCGGAGCCGTCCCACATGTGGGACTGGAAGAGGGGGTTCTCGCCGCGCGCGACGCGCTCCTCGGAGACGGCGATCAGCGGCCGTACGTACCCGTCCAGCTTGTCCTTGGGGCAGTGGTCGGTGTGCAGGGCGACCGTGATGTCGTACTTCTTGGCGACGATGTGGGCGAACTCGGCCAGAGCGACGGCGCCCGTGACCATGTCCTTGTTGTGCTGGCCGCCCAGGAACTCGGCACCGCCGGTCGAGATCTGGATGATGCCGTCGCTCTCCGCCTCCGCGAAGCCGCGCAGCGCGGCGTGCAGGGTCTGGGTCGAGGTCACGTTGATGGCCGGGTAGGCGAACTTGCCTGCCTTCGCCCGGTCGAGCATCTCGTTGTAGACCTCGGGGGTTGCGATGGGCATGGTCCGCTCCTTGTATGTGCGGGTGGCGTAGTGCTTACGAGCCCTGACCTAGGGTTGCGACATCATCGTCGGCCCCATCTTTCCAGACCCGGCCGGATGCTCCGGCCAGTGTGTCCGGAACTGTTCGGTAACCGCTGACCTCGGGGTTCGGGCCGCTGAGCGGCCCCTTCGCCAACCCCGGCCCGGCGTCCGGCCGTTGTCGCCCCGTGCCCCCGTCGCTCAGTCGAGGCCCAGTTCGTCCTTCGAGAACGCGTAGCGGTACGGGACTCCGGCACCCTGTTCGATCTTCTCGGCGGCACCCGTCGCCCGGTCGACGATCGTCACGACGGCCACGACCTCGGCACCGGCCTCGCGCACGGCCTCGACGGCGGTGAGCGGGGAGCCACCGGTGGTGGAGGTGTCCTCGACGACCAGGACCCGGCGGCCGGCGATGTCCGGCCCTTCGACCCGGCGCTGCATTCCGTGCGCCTTGGCCGCCTTGCGTACGACGAACGCGTCCAGCCGGCGGCCACGGTCGGCGGCGGCGTGCAGCATGGCGCCGGCCACCGGGTCGGCGCCCAGCGTGAGACCGCCGACCGCGTCGAAGTCGAGATCCGCGGTCAGGTCGAGCAGTACCCGCCCGACCAGCGGGGCGGCCTCGCCGTCGAGGGTGACCCGGCGCAGGTCGACGTAGTAGTCCGCCTCCAGACCCGACGACAGGGTCACCTTGCCGTGCACCACGGCCTTGTCCTTGATCTGCTGCAGCAGCGTTCCACGTACGTCCACGTCAGTCATACGGCCAGCTTAAGGGGCCCCTTATGACCCTGTTACGGCCGCCGCCAGCTCCAGGTGGTCGTCGCTTCGAGGGGGTCGATGGGGGTGACCAGGCGGGGGTTGGTGTTGAGGCCGTTGGGCGGGCCGGTCTGCGGTTCGACGCACACCGCCTCCGCCTGCTCGTCGTACAGCACGACCCACTGCTCGCGCGACGCCACCTTCAGCTCCAGCTGCCCCGGCCAGGTCAGGGTGACGTCGACACCGTCGGGCATGCCGAAGCAGTCGTCCCAGGGGCCGGGCTTCGGCTCGATCCGGTTGCCGGTGGGCAGATGGTCCTCACCGCGCTCCTCCTGCCAGGCGGCGGTGAAGTCCAGGCGTACGTCGTCGCCGCCGAGGTTGCGGTTGAACCAGGGGTGCCAGCCGATCTGGGCCGGGAAGGAGTCGTCGTACGTCTCCACGGACATCGTGAGCGTGAGGCTGTCCGGGGTGAGCGTGACGGCCTGGGTGACCCTGCCGGTGTACGGCCAGGGGGCGACGAGGTCGTACGTCAGGACGGCCGCCGAGGCGCTGTGGCTCGCGACCTTCCAGGCCCCGTCGCGGGTGGTGCCGTGGATGGCGTGGGGCGGGGCGTTCAGGGGCATCTGCTGGACGGTGCCGCCGCTGAGGAAGCGGCCCTCCCTGATCCGGCCGCACCACGGGACCATCGGGAAACAGCCGAAACGCTCGCCCTGGCGCAGCAGTTCGGTACCGCCGAGTCGTAGACCGGCCACGCGTCCGCCGTTGCCCGGCGTCAACACGGCCTCCGCGTCGGCCGCGGCCAAGGTGATCTCTTCGCTACTCACGCGACGACTGTACTGGGGTCGCGCTCTCGGTCGGTGGGGTGCGGTGCGTCGGCCGTCGACGGGACGTCAACCGTTCGTGGTGGTGGTCGACTTGATGTTCTGGCGGAACTTTCGGCTCTGGTCGTACGTCGTTCCTGGCGAAGGCGAAGGCGAAGATGCACGTTCGTGGTGTGCGATGCGCGCGACACAGGGGGTTGCCATGGGAATGGATGACACGACCAAGCTCGAAACGACTCTCGCCGACGGACGTCGGATGACGCTGTCGCTCCCGTCGACCGACGCACCCTGGGCCGCCGACGGCATCAAGGGCCTCCGCCCCGTCCCGCCGACCCACGAAGGGCGCGGCGAGGAGCCCCCGGCGCTGCCCGAGGAGCCCGCGCTCCCCCTGCATACGGCGCTCCTGGGACTGGGCGCCTGATCCGCTCGGGCGACGCGGCGACGTACGCCGCAGCGTCGCCCGGCGGAGGGTTGTGCCGCCGGAGACCGTCCGGGGGCAGGGGGGTAGGGGCCGGGGAGTAACGGCCACGCGGTGGCGCGTGGCTGGCCCCATACGCGGGGATGCGGAACTCTGTCCGTCCGCCGCTGCGGGCAGGGCCATGGCCGTTCCCAGGGCCGTGGCCGCCACCACGGCCGCCAGGGACGACCTCGCCATCCAGCACCTGGCAGCGCCGCCGCTCGACCTCTTCATCTCCATCCACCGCAACCCGCCGGAGACCGGGTTCACGGCCCGGCCGGGCGGTGGATGGTGAAGCGGACCGGCAGGGGCTTGGTGCCGCACCGGCCGATGCTCCGCGAGGGCAAGCGGCGGAGCTCTCAGCGGCGCCTGCGCAGGGCGCGGCCCACGATGACGGCCGAGGCCACGACCAGGGCCGCGGCGGGGGCCGCCCAGCGGAGGGTCGTACGGGCCGATACGGTCTCGGGGGCCGGAACCGGGGCGTAGCGGCCGCGTGGCGGGGCGTGGTCGACCTCTTCCGCGCTGCGCCCGATCATCGTCCGACGCGCGTGCGCGGCCTCCGCCGGGGGCTCTCCCCCGACCTCGAAGTCGTCCTCGGCGAACGGGTCCGGGGAGGACGGCGAAAGCTCGGCCTCGAAGAGGGAAGCCACCGCTTCGTCGTCGCCGACGCCCGGACCACCGACACCCCGCTCGTCGTCGGCGACACCCCGCTCGTCGCCGTCGGCAGCCTCCTCGTCGCCGTCGGCAGCCTTCTCGTCGGCGGCGGCGCCAGGGCTTTCGGCCACGGGGCGGGCGGCGTCGGCGTCGGCCTTCGCCTCCTCCTCAGCGGCCACGCTCTTCGCCACGTTGTCCGCGAACTTCGCCATCAGCCGCTCCCCCGCCGCCCTGACCGCGTCCTCGGGCAGTTCGGTGAGGCGGCCCTCGGCGGTGGTGGTGCCGGTGACGGCGAGGGTGGTGCCCTCGGTGGCGGGGATGAGGCGGAGGGTGAGGGCGAGTTTCGCGGAGCCGGTGCCCCGGGACTCCGCGGCGTCGGCCTGGACGGCGTACGTGCCGTCGTCGGCGGCGGTGATGTGGAGGGTGCCCCGGTAGGTGATGGTGTGGCCGGCGATCCGCACCTTCAGACGCCCGGCCACGGGCGTGGTGCCCGCGTCCTGCTGGAGCCCGGGCACCGCTCGGGCCACCCGCTCAGGATCGGACAACGCCTCCCGGAGGCGATCGACAGAAACCGGAACGAACACCTCATGCTCCATGAGAGCCGAGCCTACCCACCGGCCACGGCCCCGCACCCGTACATGCCCGGTATTGCTCATGTTCCGTTCGGGATTCCGCCCAAGGGCCCCGCAAGGGCCACCTGCCGGGTCGCGGGCTCGGTCCGGGGCGGTTCAGGGCTCGGTCCGGCGCTCGGTCCACGTCGAGGTCCGGCACTCGGCCCGCGATCCGTCCGCCGTTCAGTCCGTGTATCTCGGATGGACCAGTGTCGAAGGCGGGAGGTTCCTGAAGCGGGCTGTGTCGGGGAGGAGGGTCGCGGTGGGGCCGAGGTCGAGGGTCGGGGGGTGGGGGGCGGAGGCCGGGGTGGCCAGGATGAAGCCCCAGTCGTGGGAGGCGCGGGGGGTGTGGGCCGTGCGGTCGGGGCCGGTGACGAAGCCGTTGTCGGGGGCGGGGGCTCGGTAGGGGGTGGTGTGGAGGCCGGCGGCGCGGAGTGTGGCGTCGATCGTCCAGAAGACCCGGGGGCGGGGGGTCGGCGGGCCCGCGTGGACGACGAGGCGGCCGTGCTTCGCCAGGACGGCCCGGACCAGACCGTAGAACTCCTGCGAGTACAGCTTGGTGCTCGCCGTGATGCCGGGGTCGGGGAGGTCGGAGATGACCACGTCGTAGCCGTACGACGTGGAAGGGCTCGCGTCTCGCAGCCAGGTGAAGGAGTCGGCGGTGAAGACCCGGACCCGGGTGTCGTCATAGGCGTGGCCGTTGAGGGCGGAGAGGGCGGGGTCCGTGCGGGCCAGGCGGACGACGCCCGGGTCGAGTTCCACGACGTCCACCCGGCGGACGCCCTCGTGGCGCAGGACCTCGCGGGCCGCCAGGCCGTCTCCGCCGCCGAGGACGAGGACCCGGGTGTGGGGGCCCGCGGTCATCGCGGGGTGGACCAGGGCCTGGTGGTAGCGGTACTCGTCGCGGGCGCTGATGCGCAGTCGGCCGTCGAGGTAGAGGGAGAGGGGGCGGCCGGGGGTGCCGCCGGTGAGGACGACCTCCTGGATGCCGGTCTGGACTGCCACGCGTACGTCGCTGCCGTAGACGGCGCGGCGGGCGGCGCGTTCGAAGTCGTCGACGTGGACGGCGGCGGTGGCGAGCAGGCCGAGTACGGCGAGGTTGGCGGCCAGGAGCAGTCGGCGGGCGCGCCGGCCGAGGTCGTGCCGGAAGAGGCCGAGGACGAGGGCGCCGCCGACCAGGACGTTGACCGTGCCGGTGAGCAGGGCGCCGGTGAGCTGGCCGAGCCAGGGCAGCAGGAGGAAGGGGAAGGCGAGGCCGCCGACCAGCGCGCCCACGTAGTCGGCGGCGAAGAGATCCGCGACGGTGCCGGTGGCGTCCTGTCTGCGGATGCGTTGGATCAGCTCCATCAGCAGGGGGACCTCGGCACCGATGAGCAGGCCGATGGCCAGGGAGAACGCGACGAGGAGATAGCGGGAGCCGCCGGCCCACATACCGCCCCAGTCGCCGGTCCAGGCGAACGCGGCGTACAGGGCGAGGGCGCTGCAGCCGCCGACGAGGGCGAGGGCGGCCTCGATGGCGCCGAAGCCGAGGGCGGCGTGGGGGCGGAGCCGTTTCGCGGCGAGGGAGCCGATGCCCATCGCGAAGACCATGACGGAGAGGACGACGGAGGCCTGGGTGACCGAGTCGCCGATCAAGTACGAGGCGAGGGCGACCAGTTCGAGTTCGTACACGAGTCCGCAGGCGGCGCAGACGAAGACGCCGGCCAGGACGAGGAAGCGGCCCACCGCCGGGCGGACCGGGAGCCATGCGTGGCCGCGGCCCCGGCCGCGCCAGGGGGGTGGGGCGCCGGGGGGTGCGGGGGCGTGCGGCTCGATCACGCCTGGCACGCTACGTCACGGTTACGCTCCGCTGGGTCACCCACACGGGTTGTCTGCGACGCTTCGCCGGGCGCCTAATAGCTCGGGGGTTCGGGAGTAGTTCGGCGGGTGCGGGTTGTCCGTGGTTGCTCGCGCCCACGCGGCGGAGCCGCGAATGTCACAGCCCCGCGCCCCTTAAAAGCACGGGTGCGGCCCGGTTCTTAAGGGGCGCGGGGAACTGCGCGACCAGCCACGAACGACCCGCACTCGCCCACCCACCACAGACACCCCACCCCTCAACTCACCCCACGTCTCGCACACTCCAACTCACCCCTACTCCCACCCACTCCAAGTCACCCCACTCTCACAGCGTCACCGGAACCCTGACCCCCACCCTCGTTCTCGTGGCGACCAGTTGGCCGTCCTGCGGATACGCGTGCCACGTACGCCAGTGCACTTGGCCCTCGTATCGCTGCGCGAGCATCGCGGTGAAGGCGTGCGGGCTGCCGGGGAAGACGCCGGCGAGGCCATGGGGGTGGTCGGAGACGAGGGCCAGCAACTCCTGGGCCCGGCCCGCGAAGGAGCCGGGCGAGAGGACCTCCACGCGTGCCGCGAACTCGTACTCCCAGTCGCCGACCCGCTTCGCCACGCCGAGCGGCAGTGGCGTGCTGGAACCGGGGATGCACGCGACCGTCTCCGAACAGTGGCTGCCCCGCTCCTCGTCGAGCAGCACCTGGTGGGAGGCGCCCAGCAGTCTCAACTGCAGCTTGGCGCCGGTCAGTTCCAGGTCGAGCGTGGCGAGGGCGGGCAGCGGTTCGCGGCCCAGGGCCCACGCGAGGTCGGCCGCGCGCGTGTCGGTGTAGGAGGTGTTCAGGGTCGTGAGCATGGGTCGGCTCCGCTAGCACGCAAAGAAGATGAAGAGGAGTGGTCCGGCGCGCCCCGGTCGCCACCGGGTTGGTCGCCACCGGGTCATAGGACATATGGCCCGGTCAGCCAGGTCAGTTGAGGACGACGTCCCAGTCGGTCCGGTCAGCCAGGTCGGCCAGGTCAGGCCTGCCGGGAGGGACGTCCGGGGGCTGCGTTGGCGATTTATAGGGAATCATGAACTGTGCCGCCACCACAGAGTTTTTACCCAACTTGACTTGCTTTCCATCCCCTGGGGGCTGCACTGCTCAACTGTTCAACCGGGCGTGCGCCCCGCCCGTAAACGTGCTCCCCGCACGCCTGTTGGACCGGGCGCGTGACTCCCGGGGAGCGCCCGTCGGGCAACCGGGGACGCCCGGCGTACTCAGGCGTGCACAGCAGTCACAGGTGTGCGCCCGCCAGGAGGGTGACTCCTGGCGGGCGCACACGCTCCGACGTTCCGGATGGCGATCCGGAACGTCGTCCGGACGCGGGTCCCCTGTGGAGTCCCCGTGGATTCCCGTGGATTCCCATGAGTTCCCGTGGGTCCCCCGGAGGGGTCCCGTGGAGCTCGGCCGCCCCGTGTCGGCCGTCTCCGCAGGTTCGGCCGCCTGTCAGCTGCCTCCGCCGCATCCGCCCCCACCGCCGCCGCACGAGGAGCCGCCACCGCAGGAGGAACCCCCGCTGCTGCTCCCGCACGACGACGAGCTGCTGCCGCAGGACGAACCGCCGCCGGACGACGAGCTCTTGTCGTCCGACGAGCCGCTGTCCCCGGACGATCCGCTGTCTCCGGCCGTTCCCGCCGCCGCGGCGGCCACCCACCAACTGGTGTCGCTGTGGGTGGCGGAGCTTGTGTCGCTGCTGCGCCGGACGTGGCCGCCGCCGTATCCGCCGCTGCCACCCCGTCCGCCGCTGCCGCCCCGTCCGCCGCTCGACGGACGCCGTCCCGATCGTGTGGCGTTCGCGCTGCTGCGGCGGGTGGCCGTGAAGACCACCACCAGGACCACGGCCACGATCGCCACGATGATTCCGAGCACGACCCATCCGTTCATAGCGTCGCCCTCCCCTCTTTCCGTTTCCCCCGAAGCGCCCCCCGTGGGTGCCTCGCTCAAGTACGTGTGTGTACGTGTGTACGTGTACGTGTGTGTACGCCTTGTACGCGGTCAGCTGCCGCTCCCGCAGGAGGACGACGAGCCGCCCCCGCAGGACGATCCGCTCCCGGACGACGAACCTCCGCCGCACGACGACGAGTCGGCGCGGCCGTGGCTGTCGCCGTCGGGCCAGTCGGCGCGGGTGGCCCGCACCCACCAGCTGTCGTTCCGCCGGACGCGGCTGTGCGGCACCGGTCCGGAGGTCCGGCCCCCACCCCGCGTGAACAGCAGAACGATGGGCACGATCACCGAGACCACCGCCACGAGGCCGACGAACAACAGGACGGCCAGGACCCCGAGGCCCACGACGATCTCCGCGTTCATCGATCCGTCACCCCGCCCATCGGTCCGTCATTCCGTCCATCGATCCGTCAACCCGCCCATCGATCCGTCAACCCGTCCATCGATCAGTCGCCCCCGCCGCCACCGCAGCCACCGCCGCAGGAGGACCCGCCTCCGCAGGACGAGCTGCCGCCGCACGACGACCCACCGGACGAGCCCCCTCCGTCCGCCCACCAGCTGCGGCGCCTGCCACGGCGCCGAGCCCTGGCGAGGCTTCCGACGAAGACCACCAGACCGATGAAGACCAGCGCCATGATCACGCCGACGTCCATGACTCCCCTCCCTTTCCTCTCGCGCTCGCTTCTCGCGCCCGCTTCCGCGCTTGCTTCTCGTGGATGTCCCCCCGAGGCGACCCCCCGTGGGTGCCTCGCTCATGCGCGTGCCGCGAAGATGCCCTCACCGCCGACCGCCCGCATCAGAGTTGAGCAAGTCCAGAGCTTCCCGGCCGACCCGCGCCGGACCGGTCAGCTGCCGCCGCCCCCGCAGCCGCCGCCACCCCCGCACGAGGAGCCCCCGCCGCAGGACGAGCCGCCGCCTCCCCCGCAGTACCACGAGCTGCTGGAGCCGCTGCCGTGCGACGAGCCGCTGCCGGCCCACCAACTGCCGCTCCGACGGCGGCGGCGCGAGCGGCGGCCCGCCGCCGAGACGAGGCCGATCAGTACGACGGCCCCGAAGAAGACGTAGAAGATCTCGATCGGCATCTTCGTCACCCGCCTTTCGTTCCCCCCGCACGGACCCCCCGTGGGCCGTGCGTGACGGGGGGATGCCCTCGCCTCCGACCCCCCAAAGCAGAGTTGAGGAACTCCAGAGGTTCGACGCGGACGACCACCGAGCTCTTCCGACCCGGACGACCCGGCCACGCCTCTTCCGACCCGGACGACCCCGCCACGCCTCTTCCGACCCGGACGACCCCGCCATGCTCTGCGCGCCCCCGAGCCGCGGCGCCCCCGTCCGCGACACCCTCGGCCGTCGCGGCGGTCGCCCCTCGCCGCGATCGCCCGTCGCCGCCATCGCCCGTCGCCGCAGACGACCACCGCCACGGCCGAGCCACCGCCGCACCACAGGGACCACCCCCGTCAAGCGACGGGACGGTCACCCGGGAGCCGTACCATCGGGCAGCACCCGCCCCCTCGCGCGACCACGCGCGGCAACGCGCCGGGCGCCGGCCGGGTGAGGGCGCTCGGGGATCGGCGAGGATGGCGTCGGACGAGATCGAGGGAACCCCGGTCACCCGGGTGAGGACGGTGGAGACATGAGCGGCAGGCCGCTGCTGAGCCGCAGGCTGGACGGGCTCGGGACGACGATCTTCGCGGAGATGTCCGCGCTGGCGACCAGGACCGGCGCGATCAATCTGGGCCAGGGCTTTCCGGACACCGACGGGCCCGAGGAGATCCGCGAGGCCGCCGTACGGGCCCTGCGCGAGGGCCGCGGCAATCAGTACCCGCCGGGTCAGGGCGTCCCGGAGCTGCGCACGGCCATCAGCGACCACCAGCGCCGCTTCTACGGCCTGGGCTTCGACCCCGACACGGAGGTCCTGGTCACGGCGGGGGCGACGGAGGCGATCGCCGCCGCCATGCTCGCCCTGGTGGAGCCCGGCGACGAGGTCATCGCCTTCGAACCCTTCTACGACTCCTACGCCGCCTGTATCGCGATGGCCGGCGCCCGGCGCGTACCGGTGACCCTGCGCGCGCCCTCCTTCCGCCCCGACCTGGACGAGCTGCGCGCCAAGATCACCCCACGGACCCGGCTGCTGCTCCTCAACAGCCCGCACAACCCGACCGGGATGGTGCTCACCCCCGAGGAACTGGGCGCGATCGCCGCGATCGCCGTCGAACACGATCTGCTCGTCGTCACGGACGAGGTCTACGAGCACCTCGTGTACGCGGGGGCGCACCACCCCATCGCGGCCCTGCCCGGGATGCGGGAGCGGACGGTCACCATCGGGTCGGCGGGCAAGACCTTCTCGTTCACCGGCTGGAAGGTCGGCTGGGTCACGGCGAGCGCCCCGCTCGTCACCGCCGTCCGCACGGCGAAGCAGTATCTGACCTACGTCAGCTCGGGCCCGTTCCAGTACGCGATCGCCGAGGCGCTGCGGCTGCCGGACGCGTACTTCGAGGGCTTCCGCGCGGAGCTGAGGCGCAAGCGCGATCTGCTCGGCGACGGACTGCGGGCCGCCGGTTTCGAGGTCCATCAGCCCGAGGGCACGTACTTCATCACCACCGACATCACGCCTTTCGGCGAGAAGGACGGCTACGCGTTCTGCCGGGCCCTGCCCGAGCGGTGCGGGGTCGTGGCCGTCCCCAACTCGGTGTTCTACGACGATCCCGAGGCCGGCCGGAGCCAGGTCCGCTTCACCTTCTGCAAGAAGGACGAGATCCTCAGCGAGGCCGCCGACCGGCTACGCGGCCTGGCGGGCTGAAGCCCGGTTCCTCCGAGAGCCGGTTCCTCCGACGACCGACGGCGAGAGCCCGGCCGTGGGGCGCCCTGTGCTGCTGGGCGGCCACGGCCGGGCTCTCTTCCGTTTGTGCGGGACGAACGGGCGGGACTACTCGCCGTCGTCCTCGGGCTTCTCCGCGTCGTCGACGTCCTCGGCGAGGCCGAGCTGCTCGACGAGCCACTTGTCGAACTCGATGGCGGCCCGCACCCAGCTGACCGTCGAGGAGACGAAGTGCTCCAGGCTGACGCCGGTGCCGATCAGCAGCTGCGCCTCGCCGATGAGACGGACCGTGCCGTCGTCGTGGGTGTGGCTGTAGACCTTGGGCCACAGGGTGCGGCGGTTCCAGTCGTCGATGGTCTCCAGCAGAGCCGGCTTCTCGTCGATCTGGTGCGGGCGGTCGTAGAACGTACGCACCGAGAAGACCTGCTGGTCGCCCTCGCCGCGGAACATGAAGTACGTGCGGAATTCCTCCCACGGCGCCGCGAGGTCGCCCTCGTCGTCGACGACGTACTTCAGCTCCATCTGGTCGAGGAGCTGCTTCACGAGGTCCTGATCCGGAACGACGGGGCCGGGCGGCGGGCCGGGCTGCGGCTCGGGCTGGCCCCCGAAGTTCGGAATCGAGGACGGGTCGATGGACATACTTGGACACTCCAACGGTCGTCTGGCTCGTCCGGCCCGCTGAGACCAGACGTACACGACCCACCCTCTCTCCCTTCGCCCCTACCGGGCAACCTGCCCCATCGGGGAGACACTCCGCTGTCAGCGGACTACAGCTTCTTGTCCATGGCCGGGCCGGTCGCCGGGCCCACGAGCAGGCCCTCCTCGAAGGTGTCCACCCGTACCGTGTCGCCGTCTTTGATTTCGCCGGACAGGATCTCCTTGGCGAGGCGGTCGCCGATGGCGGTCTGGACCAGGCGGCGGAGGGGGCGGGCGCCGTAGGCCGGGTCGTTGCCCTCGTCGGCGAGCCAGGCGAGGGCCTCGGGGGTGACCTCCAGGGTGAGGCGGCGTTCGGCGAGGCGGCGGGCGAGGCGGTCGATCTGGAGCTGGGCGATGCGTTCCAGTTCGGCCTTGCCGAGGGCGGAGAAGACGACCAGGTCGTCCAGGCGGTTCAGGAACTCCGGCTTGAAGGACGTCCTGACCACCTCCAGTACCTGCTGCTTCTTCTCCGTCTCGCTGGTGACCGGGTCGACCAGGTACTGACTGCCCAGGTTGGAGGTCAGGATCAGGATGGTGTTGCGGAAGTCGACCGTGCGGCCCTGGCCGTCGGTGAGGCGGCCGTCGTCCAGTACCTGGAGCAGGATGTCGAAGACCTCGGGGTGGGCCTTCTCGACCTCGTCCAGCAGGACCACGGAGTACGGGCGGCGGCGTACGGCCTCGGTGAGCTGGCCGCCCTCCTCATAGCCGACATAGCCGGGCGGGGCGCCGACCAGCCGGGCAACGCTGTGCTTCTCGCTGTACTCCGACATGTCGATGCGGACCATGGCCCGCTCGTCGTCGAAGAGGAAGTCGGCGAGCGCCTTGGCCAGCTCCGTCTTGCCGACGCCCGTCGGGCCGAGGAAGAGGAAGGAGCCGGTGGGCCGGTCCGGGTCGGCGATACCGGCGCGGCTGCGGCGTACGGCGTCCGACACCGCCCGTACGGCCTCGGTCTGGCCGATGAGGCGGCGGCCCAGTTCGTCCTCCATGCGGAGGAGTTTCTGGGTCTCGCCCTCCAGGAGGCGGCCCGCGGGGATGCCGGTCCAGGAGGCGACGACGTCGGCGATGTCGTCGGAGCCGACCTCGTCCTTGACCATGGTGCCCTTGGCGGCCGCCTCCTCGGCCTCGGTGGCGGCCTCCAGATCGCGTTCCAGGGACGGGATCTCGCCGTACAGGAGTTTCGACGCGGTGTCGAAGTCGCCGTCGCGCTGGGCGCGCTCGGCCTGGCCGCGCAGTTCGTCGAGCTTCTCCTTCAGCTCGCCGACGCGGTTGAGGGACTGCTTCTCCTTCTCCCAGCGGGCGGTCAGGCCCCGCAGTTCCTCCTCCTTGTCGGCGAGGTCGCGGCGCAGCTTGTCGAGGCGGTCGCGGGAGGCGGGGTCGGTCTCCTTGTCGAGGGCCAGCTCCTCCATCCGGAGCCGGTCCACGGCCCGCTGCAGCTCGTCGATCTCGACGGGGGACGAGTCGATCTCCATGCGCAGCCGGGACGCCGACTCGTCGACGAGGTCGATGGCCTTGTCGGGCAGGAAGCGGGAGGTGATGTACCGGTCGGAGAGGGTGGCGGCGGCTACCAGCGCCGCGTCCGCGATCACGACCTTGTGGTGTGCCTCGTAACGGCCCTTGAGTCCGCGCAGGATGGCGATGGTGTCCTCGACGCTCGGCTCGGCGACCAGTACCTGCTGGAAGCGCCGCTCCAGCGCCGGGTCCTTCTCGATCCGCTCGCGGTACTCGTCGAGGGTGGTCGCGCCGACCATGCGCAGCTCACCACGGGCGAGCATGGGCTTGAGCATGTTCCCGGCGTCCATGGCGGAGTCACCGCCCGCACCGGCGCCCACAACGGTGTGCAGCTCGTCGATGAAGGTGATGATCTGCCCGTCGGACTCCTTGATCTCGGCGAGCACGGTCTTCAGCCGTTCCTCGAACTCACCGCGGTACTTGGCCCCGGCGACCATCGCGCCCAGGTCGAGCGAGACGAGCCGCTTGTCCTTGAGGGACTCCGGCACGTCACCCTTCACAATCCGCTGGGCGAGCCCTTCCACGACGGCGGTCTTGCCGACTCCGGGCTCACCGATGAGCACGGGATTGTTCTTCGTACGCCGGGACAGCACCTGCACGACCCGCCGGATCTCCTGGTCCCGGCCGATGACCGGGTCGAGCTTGCCCTCCCGGGCGGCGGCGGTGAAATCAGTGCCGAACTTCTCCAGGGCCTTGTACGACCCCTCCGGATCGGGTGTGGTCACCCGGCGCCCTCCCCTGGCCTTCTGGAACGCCTCCTGCAACTTCCTGGCGTTCGCCCCCTGCTGGGAGAGTACGTCGCCGGCCTGGCCGCCCTTCTCCGCGATCCCGATCAGGAGGTGCTCGGTGGAGACGTACTCGTCGCCGAGTTCCTTGGCCTTGGCCTGGGCGGCCTGGATCACGGTGAGCAGTTCACGGCTGGGCTGGGGCGGCGCCACGGTGGAACCGGTGACGCTGGGAAGCCCGGCGAGGACCTTCTCCGCGCCGGAGCGTACGGCTGCCTGGTCGGCCTCGACTGCGGCCAGCATGTCGATGACGTTCTCGTTGTCCTGACCCTGGAGCAGAGCCAGGAGCAGATGGGCGGGGGTGAAATCCGGGTGTCCCTCGGACACGGCCCGGTTGCTGGCCGCGTTGATCGCGTCCCGGCTCCTGTTGGTCAGCTCGGCGTCCACGTTCGCGTTCTCCTCCTTGGGTCAGCCCTCGCTCACACTGACTTGAGCAGCGTACACAAAGTTGAGTCTATTCCACTCAAGGCGGCGGAGGGGAGGTGAAATGGCTAGGTTGCTCGGCATGGCCGCCTACTCCGTGGACCCGAGCGCCCCCGACGAGCCCTACCTCGCCTTCTGGCGCGAACGACACCTCTGCACCCTGACGACCCTCCGCCCCGACGGCACACCCCATGTGGTGCCGGTCGGCGTTACATACGATCCGGAGGCCGGGCTGGCTCGCGTGATCACCAACAAGAGCAGCCGCAAGGTCGCCCATGTCCTCGCCGCTGGCCCCGAGGGCGCGACGGTCGCCGTCTGCCAGGTGGACGGGGGCCGCTGGGCCACACTCGAAGGACGGGCGCGCGTACGCACGGAACCGGACCGGGTCAAGGACGCGGTACTGCGCTACGCGGACCGCTACGGCCGGATGCCGGGCCCGAACCCGGACCGGGTGGTCATCGAGATCGAACTGACGGCGGCGATGGGGCGGGGCTGAGGGTGGCGCCGGCCCGGGCGGCCTCGGCAGCGAGCGAGCCGGGGGCGACGGTTTTCAGCCAAGGGGGCGAGCAAGGATCGAAAGCACCCCCTGTCCCGATATATCGCCGTAAACCTGCAGCGGCGCCACCGTGTTCAGGTCACGGTGGCGCCGCTGCTGGGGGGAAGCGCCTGAGCGATTGAAACGACGGGGGAATCGCTTCAGGCACTGCGGGGGGTGGCTGAGACGGCCGCGGAGGCCGGGGTCTCCTCTTCGGTGAGCTGGTGGTCACGCCGATCGAGATTGACGAAGATCATTCCGTACCGGACGGCACACCGAACGGGCTGCGGCGCACCGCGCGGTCGCCGCAGAAGTCGATACGCCCGGATGTCCTCGTCCTCGTCCCGGGTCACCACCACCGGCTCACCGAACACGGTCACCATCAACGAGTCACCGCTGTGGGGGACGGCGGTGGCCAGGTCGATGAAGTGCCAGCCGGAGCGGTAGGCGGTGGCCATTTCACGACGGAAGGAACGGTCGTCGGGAGGAGTCGTCATATCAAGCCCCAGCAGTCCCGTCCTCGGGAAGCAGCGGCCAGATGCTATCGGCGAGCACGGTGTTGTCCGCCGTCCCCACCGTCGCCCCACCCCAGAAGCTGTCCGCAGGCGCGTCGCCCCTCGCAGCGGAGTGAGCGCTCACCACTCCGAAGGCCATGACGGCGGAGAAGGCGGCGACAAGCACCGAGCGAAGCAATCCCTTACGCATAGTCGGCTTCGTCCTCACTTGAAGGTCCCCTCTTCCCCCGTCGCTACGACGATGGCTCATTCGGGCACGTCATGGCCACATAATCGGTGCATCATGTTCCTGCATGTTCAGGACCCTGGGGGGTGGAGATTTAGTGACGAACAGAATAAAGCCGACACATCCCCATGCGGTGACCGAACTGTGTGAGGAAGGCGGCCGCCTCTACGCGAATGCTCTGCGCGCCGGACGTATCGCTCGTGAGGACACGGAGACCGCCCCCTGCCTGATGGAGTTCGGTCTGCTCCACCCCGACCCCGATGACGTGAACTGCCTTCGTCCGGTTCCGCCGTATGTGGCGCTGGCCCAGCGGCTGCACCCCATAGAGCGCGAGATCACCGAGCGCAGACGGATCACCACCGAACTGGCCGAGACGTTCGAGCCGTTCATGGCACTCAGCGCCCAGGCCACGACGGACACGCACGCGATCACGGTGCTGGAGGGCAGCGACCGGATCAACTCCGCGCTCGACCTGGCCACCTCCCAGTGCCACAGCCACATGCTGACGGTCCAGCCGAGCGCCGCTCGCCCCGAACGCAGGGCCGTCCAGGGGCTGGAGCGTGACCGGCCCCTGTTGGAGAGGGGAGTGAGCATCCGCACCCTCTACCAGCACACCGCCCGCTACAGCCCCGCGAACCTGGCATATGTGGACCAGGTGGCCGGCAAGGTGGAGATACGGACCATCGACGAACTGGTCGAACGGCTCATCATCTGCGACGAGACGGTCGCCTTCATCCCTACCCGTGACGACCGTCAGGTCGCCCTGGAACTCCGTCACCCGGGCCTCGTGCGTTACCTGATCAAGGTCTTCGAGTTCATGTGGTCCCGCGCGGTCCCGCTGAGCGCCGGCGCCCCGTACGAGACCGCCCCCGACGGCATCACGGACATCCAGCACTCGATCGCCAAACTCCTGGTGGAAGGCCACGTCGACGAGGCCATCGCCCGCCGCCTCGGCATGAACGTCCGCACCTGCCGCGCCCACATCGCCAAACTGGCCACGGTCCTGGGCAGCGGCAGCAGGGCGCAACTGGGCTACCTCATAGCCCAGTCCGGAATGCTGGAGCAGGAAAGCTGACCACCATGGAGGCGGGCCGCGCATGATCTCCAAAGTCCACGAGCACGGGGCGGGTGAGTTATGTGAGACAGGGCTGATCCTGTACGACCGCGCCCTGCGAGAAGGCGGGGTCCCGGCCGACGACTCCGCTCACGTCCCCTGCCTGCTCGACTCCGGGCTTCTCCGCCCGGACAGTGAGAACCCGCAGTGGCTGCTTCCGCTGGCGCCGACCCTCGCCCTACCGCGTCTCCTGCACGAAAGCGCCCAGGACATCGCCCGGAAACGACGCCAGGAGGCCCGGCTGGCCGAAGCGTTCGAACCGCTCCTGACTCTCGACGGGCCCGCCAGGGCGGCAGCGGACGTCCCGGGCATCAGCCTGCTGACTGGACTCGACCGTATCAACGACGCCATCGGCCGGGCCATGGATGAGGCCCGCGAGGAACTGCTCACCATCCAGCCCGGAGGCAGACGTTCAGCCGTGCGCCTTCGCAACGTCGGCTTTCCCCGCGAACAACGGATGCTCGCCCGGGGCTGCCGCATCCGCACGCTGTACCAGCACACCACGCGCCACGACCTCGGAGTCGTCGCCCACTACGAGCGGTTGGTGGGTGATGTCCAGGTCCGCACCCTCGACGAGGTCACCAACCGCCTCATGGTCGTCGACCGGTCGACGGCCTTCGTCCCTGCCAGCGAGGACCGCAAGCTCGCTCTGGAGATCCGTCACCCCGCACTCGTCACCTTCTTCGCCAACATCTTCGACCGCCTCTGGCACCTGGCCACCCCCATGTACCCCGAAGCCACGCGACAGCCCTCGGTGAACGGCATCACCCCACGCCAACGCGCCATCGCCGCACTCCTCGTCGAAGGCCACACCGACACCACCATCGCCGACCGCCTCGGCATGAACGTCCGCACCTGCCGCGCCCACATCGCCAAACTCGCCGCCACACTCGGCAGCGAAAGCCGCGCCCAACTCGGCTACCTCATCGCCCGGTCCGGAATCCTGGAAGAGGAAGAAACCGCGCAGTGAACACCCCCTCACATCCGGAGCACGGCGCGGAGGACCTGTGCGCCAAGGGGGCACAGCTATACGAACGAGCCCTCCGTGACGGACATATGTGCCACGAGGACGCGGCCGAGGCACCTTGTCTCATCGCCTTCGGGTTCCTCCGCCCCACCGTCGAGGATGCGAGTCGGCTGAAGCCCGTCGCCCCGACCGTGGCCTTCCACCGGCTGCTGCGCAATGTCGAGAAACGCATCTTCGACGAGCGACATCGTGAAGCCCGGCTGGCTGAGATATTCGAGCCCCTGCTGCGGATCGACGGCCAGCACAGGGCTCCGACAGAGACTCCGACGATCACTCTTCTCGACGGCCTCCAACACATCAATCGGGCTGTCGCCGAAGCCATGGCTAATGGAACGCAGGAACTTCTCGCCATCCAGCCCAAAAACGGCCGCAAGACTGTAGACGTACACGGCTCCCTGGAACGCGACCAGGCGCTCCTCGGCCGCGGTGGCCGCATCCGTACCATCTACCCGCACACGCTCAGCCACTCACCTCCGGTCATCGCCCGCTACGAACTCCTCGACGGCGACGCCGAAGCCCGCACCCTGGACGAGGTCATCGAGCGACTGCTCATCATCGACCGAACCGTCGCCTTCATCCCCGCGAGCAGGGACCGTACCGCCGCTGTGGAGATCCGCCATCCGGCACTGGTCGACTACCTGGTCACCGTCTTCGACCGGCTGTGGCACCTGGCCGTCCCCATGTACCCCCAAGCCGCGCGACAGCCCTCGGTGAACGGCATCACCCCCCGCCAACACGCCATCGCCACCCTCCTCGTCGAAGGCCACACCGACACCACCATCGCCGACCGCCTCGGCATGAACGTCCGCACCGCCCGCGTCCACATCGCCAAACTCGCCGCCACACTCGGCAGCGAAAGCCGGGCCCAACTCGGCTACCTCATCGCCCGGTCCGGGATTCTGGAAGGGGAGCCGCAGGCACGGGAGTGACAAGCCGGCGCCGGAGCTGACGCCCGCTGGAAACCCCCGTGTTCCAGCGGGCGACGCCCATCACGCGGTCATGACGCTCGACATGCCGGCTCAAGAAACCTAGGCGGCCCGCCCCACCGCCACCACCCTCATCTTGTGACACCCCGGAGGGGGTGTATCCCTCACCTACCGGCAGAACACGGACACTTGGACACTGCTCACCTCAGGCTCCCGACCCCGCCGCCGACCCCTGTTCCAGCCCGACATGACCGGTCGGCCCCGGCGGCGGAGATGGCAGCGGCGGGGTCAGCAGCGCGCCCGCCGTTCCGTCCCCCGGTGGCCCGTTCAGGCCCGCCTCCGCGATGCGGACTCCCAGTTGGGTGCGGCTCGCCGCGCCCAGGGTTTCCGAGAGGCGGGCGATATGGGCGCGGCAGGTGCGGACGCTGATGCCGAGGCGTTCGGCGACGACCGCGTCCTGGTGGCCCTCCGCCAGCAGCGCGGCGATGGAACGTTCGCGATGGGTGATGCCGTCGATGCCGGTGGCGGGCAGCGGGGCGGTCAACGGGACGCCGAGGCGCCACAGCCGCTCGAAGACGACGACCAGGTACTCCACCAGCGCGGGGTGGCGGATCTCCAGCGCCATCGTGCGGTCGGAGTTGGCGGGGATGAACGCCACGGTGCGGTCGAAGACGATGAGGCGCTCCACGACCTCGTCGAGGGTCCTGGCCTGCGCCGAGTCCCCCATCATCTCCATGTAGTTGTGGAGGCCCTGACCGTGCCGGGCCACATGCGTGTACAGGTCCCGCATCCGCACCCCCCGCCGGCACATCGCCAGCGCCCGGTGCAGCCCCTCGCGGAGTTCGTCCTCCCGGCGGATGCCGCCCGGCTGGACGGTCATCACCTCCGTGGTGCACCGCTCGGTCGCCTCGTCGATCGCCGCCCGGATGCGCGACAGCCCGTCCAGCACTCGGATCGCCGTACTCGCCGTACTCTCCGCCGACTTGCGCTCCAGCGCGCCGCCGAGCCCCGCGTACCACTCGACGGCGTCGACCGCCGCCCCCATCCGGGCCTGGCTCGCGCTGACCTCGGCGTGGACGTCCCGCAGCAGCCGGGTCATGACCTCCTGCGGTGAGGTCGGCACCAGCCAGCCCATGTCGTCGGGGTCCGGGTGCAGCAGAGCCAGTTCGACCAGACAGGGCACGGCCTCGGCGTCCTCACGCGGCAGCCGGCCATGTCGTACGGCCCTGGAGTACACGCGGTCCCCGGCCTCGCAGAGCCGGTCGGCACCGTGCGGGTGCTCGTCCGTCGCGTGCCCGGCCATCGCCCAACTCACCCCCGGTTCCGCCCTTCGCAGCGCAACTATGCGCGGCCCGCACCCACTCCGCAACACACCATCACCCCCTCGATGCCCCGAAAAACACCGGAACGCCCCACTCCGTACACCCCTCAGGTAATCCGCCTTGCAAGAAGCTGAAGAAGGAGGGAGGAAGAGGAGCACCTCCCCCTCTCGGCCGTACTCCAAACCCTCCATTTCCCCCGATCACGATCACCCCCGTCAACTGGCGGAAATGAGACAGTGACCGGCCTGTTACACCGCGCACTTAACGTCAGGCCATGGCGGACATATTTGACGCGTACGCGTTGGCCGACGCGTGGGACGAGATGTTCGAGCGGCCGGGTGAGGTCAGGGCCGCCTATGAGCCGGTGCTGGCCGCGCTGCAGCCCATCGAACCGGCCGAACTGAGGTTCAGGGCCGACCAGATGGCCCGGGCGTTCACGGACCGTGGCGTGACCTACGCCTTCGCGGGCGAGGAGAGACCCTGGCCACTGGACCTGGTGCCGAGGATTCTGGACGCGCTGGAGTGGGATCTCATCCAGCGCGGAGTGGCGCAGAGGGTGCGGGCCCTGGAGGCGTATCTCGCCGACGCCTACGGGCCCTGCCGGGCCTTCGAGGACGGGGTGGTGCCCTGGCGGCTGCTGCTCAACTCCCCCCATTTCCACCGGGCCGCGCACGGCGTCGAACCACCCGGCGGGGTCCGTATCCATGTCGCCGGCATCGACCTCGTACGGGACGAGGCGGGCGACTTCCGGGTGCTGGAGGACAACGTCCGGGTGCCGTCCGGGGTGTCGTACGTCATCGAGAACCGGCGGGCGATGACCCGGGTCTTCCCGTCCCTCTTCGCAGAGCAGCACGTACTGCCGGTGGACGGGTACGCGCAGAAGCTGCTCGCCGCGCTGCGGGCCGCCGCGCCCGGCGGCATCGGGGACCCCAGGGTCGTCGTGCTCACCCCCGGCCCCAACAACGCCGCCTACTTCGAACACGCCCTGCTGGCCCGGCTGATGGGCGTCCAGCTGGTCGAGGGGCACGATCTGATGTGCCGGGGCAACCGGGTGTGGATGCGTACGACACGCGGGGAGATGCCGGTCCATGTCGTATACCGGCGACTCGACGACGACTTCCTCGACCCGCTCCACTTCCGGCCCGACTCGGTGATCGGCTGCCCCGGCATCATGAGCGCCGCGATGGCCGGAAACGTCACCCTCGCCAACGCCGTCGGCAACGGCATCGCCGACGACAAGCTGCTCTATACGTACGTGCCCGATCTCATCCGGTACTACCTCGGTGAGGAACCGGTTCTGCCCAATGTCGAGTCCTTCCGGCCGGATGAGCCCGGGCAGTTGGAGGCCGTCCTCGACCAGATCGACCAGCTCGTCATCAAGCCCGTCGACGGGGCCGGCGGCTCGGGCATCGTCATCGGGCCCAAGGCCGACGCCGAGACCCTGGAGCGGACGCGGGAGGCCGTGATCGCCGATCCCCGTGGCTGGATCGCGCAGCGGCCCGTCGCCCTGTCCACCTCCCCCACCCTGGCCGGCGACCGTATGGCCCCGCGCCATATCGATCTGCGGCCCTTCGCCGTCAACGACGGCAGCGAGGTGTGGGTCCTGCCCGGCGGGCTGACACGAGTCGCCCTCCAGGAGGGCAACCTCATCGTCAACTCCAGCCAGGGCGGCGGCTCCAAGGACACCTGGGTACTCGCCGAGGGCCCCGCCGAGCAGCGCCACGAGACGGTCGGCGGCCCCCTGCCGGAGAAGGCACCGCGTCAGCTCGGACCCGACGGCACCCGGCCCGTGGTACAGGAAGGAGCACAGCAGCAGTGAATGACGTGATCCTCTCCCGGATAGCCGAGGCCCTGACCTGGACGGGGCGCTATGTGGAGCGGGCGGACGCCACCGGCCGCATCCTCGACGCCTACCTCCACCGGCTCCTCGAAGACCCCTGGCGCGACGAGGACGCCGCCTGCCGCTCGCTGTACGCGATCCTCGGCGTGGACGCGGGCGCGCGGGCGGTCGACATGCAGCAGGTGCTGGACCAGTTGGCGTTCGACGCGAGATCCACGGGGTCCATCGAGGGAGCCCTCGGCGCGGCCCGGCTCAATGCCCGCAGCGCCCGTGAGGCCGTCTCCTCCGAGATGTGGGAGTGCCTGAACTCCACCTGGCACGCCCTCGCCGACCAGCGCACGGCCGCGCGCCGCACCGGTGGCCCGTACGCGTATCTGGAGTTGGTACGGCGGAGAGCGGCCCTGTTCTTCGGGCTCGCCGACTCCACGATGAGCCGGGACGACAGCTGGCGGTTCGTCGTGCTGGGCCGGAGTCTTGAGCGGGTCGACATGACCGTACGGCTGCTGTCGGTGCGGGTGCTGGACGCGGCGCACGCGCCGGACTGGCCGACCCTGCTGAGCGCGAGCGGCGCCGACGAGGCGTACGCGCGGGTGCACGGCGGCTTCGGCGACAGCCCCAAGGTGGCCGAATTCCTGCTCCTCGACCGGGACTTCCCGCGTTCGGCGCTGCACGCGCTGACCACGGCGGAGGAGTGCCTGGCCGCGCTCGGCCGCCCCCGTCAGGACCCGGCGCGGCGCCCGATCGGGGCCCTGCGCACCCATCTCGAATATCTCGACTCCGAGTCCCTGGAGGCCGGACTGCCCACGCTGCTGCGGGACTTGCAGCAGGCGTGCATGTCGTCGGCGGAGGCGGTGGCCGAGAGGTTCTTCCCGTACCAAGGTCCCGTCGAGTGGGCCCAGGAAGGAGCGTGAGCACGACCATGAGCACGAACGCGAGCGGCACCACGCGGGGGCCCGTGGCGCCCCGGCGGCTGCGCATCCGGCACATCACCCAGGTCGCGTACGCCCAGCCCGCGGCCTCCTCCCACAACGAGGTCCGGATGACACCGCTGACGCTGCCGGGGCAGACCACCCTGGACGCGCGGGTGCTGGTGAACCCCTCCACGCCCACCTGGTCGTACTGGGACTACTGGGGCACCCAGGTCACCGGCTTCGATCTGATCGACCCCCACTCGCATCTGACGATCACCGCGTCCAGCCTGGTGGAGACGGCCCCGCCGGAGCCGCCGGGCAAGGCCCCCAGCTGGGCGGAGATCGGCGCGGCGAGCGCCGGTTCGCGGCTGCTGGAGTATCTGACGCCGACCGGCCGTACGACGGTGCCGGACGAACTGGTGGCGCGGGCAAGGGAGTTGGCGGCCGGGCTGGACCCGCACGAGACGGCGGTCGCGGTGTCGTCGATGGTCGCCGACCATGTCTCCTACGTCCCGGGCGCGACCGGGGTGAACACCAGCGCCGCCGAGGCATGGGAGCAGGGCGCCGGGGTCTGCCAGGACATCGCCCATCTCGTCCTGGGACTGCTCCGCGCCCTCGGCCTGCCCGCCCGCTACATCTCCGGCTACCTCCACCCGGAACGCGACGCCGACCTCCACCGCCCAGTCGCCGGCCAGAGCCACGCCTGGATCGACTACTGGGCGGGCGACTGGACCGGCTACGACCCCACCAACCGGGTCCCCGCCGACGAGTCCCATGTCGTCGTCGGCCGGGGCCGCGACTACGACGACGTCACCCCGCACAAGGGCATCTACCGGGGGGTGCCCGGGGGGCCGCCGGAGGTGACGGTGGAGTTCACCAGGGTGGCGTGAGCGGTCGACGGGTGGTGATCAGGACCGGGCCGGTGGTGATCAGGACCGGGCCGGTCGTGGTCAGGACCGGGCCGGTCGTGGTCAGGACCGGGCCGGTCGTGGTCAGGACCGGGCCGGTCGTGGTCAGGCCTCGTCCGTCGGCGGTCAGGACTCGTCCGGGGCCTCCCACGGGTAGTCGGTCATGACGCAGCCCGCCTCGCCCTCGTACTGCTTGTAGGTCTCCGGAATCACCACACCGGGATCGCAGACGACGTAGAGGAGACCGGCGTCGAGGAGGGCCCTGGCGTGGTCGTCGTCATCGGCGTCGACCACGAAGTCCATACCGACCATCAGACCGGTGTCGTCGTTCTCGTCGGACGAGGCCAGGTCCTTCTGGAACCCGTTCATCTCGGTGAAGGTCAGAAACTCGATGTCGGTGCTCTCGTCGACATCGCACTCGCCGCCGCTTTCGATGGCGTAGCTCACCTCGGCGCGGTACAGCAGCACTTCCTGCTGCCCGTAGTAGTCGATGTCCGCGCAGCCGAGGTTCTTGTCGAGGAACTGGGCGACGCCGTCCACGTCCTGGGCCATGGGCAGCGACAGTTCGTCGTCGCCGCAGGCGGTGAGGGTGAGTCCGAGCAGCAGGGCACACGCGGAGAGGGACGTACGGGTACGCAAGGGGGGTCCTTCGGGATTCGGGTGAGCGGAGGGGAAGGGAAGACGCGAGAGGAGAGCGAAGGGGAGACGCGAGGGGAAAGCGGGTTGGCGGTCAGCAGGCGGCCGGGGCGGAGTCGAGGAGGCCCGTGGCGGTGGTGACGTGGCAGGGGACCGTGGCGGAGGTCTCGGACATGACCACGGCGACGGCCGGGGCACCGCCGTGCCACCTGGTGAGGGTGGCCGAAACCGCGGTCGCCGTCAGCGACTTGTGTGCCTCGGCGCCGTCGGCGACGGGGCGCCGCGCGGGCTTCGCGACGGAGCCGGGCAGTCGGGGGCCGTCGTCGTCAGGCCCGCCCGTGCGGTCGGTGAGCGGGACCGGCGCGAGTGCCGGCACCGTTCCCGTGAAGCGTGCGGCGGCGACGCGCGTACGCGTCGCGGCTCTGTCCCCGTTGTCCTGCATCAGACCGTCGTCCCCCGTGATCACGACATGACAGAGGGCAACCCTAGACCATGTCATGATCATGAGGCGACGGGACGACGGTCCTTCACAGGATTTACGCGAGCAGGAGGGGCCGCGTCGGCATGCGGCCGCGCCGCGTGGCCGCGACGGCCCGCGGGTCCGGCAAGCGCTCCTGAAGTGGCCGGAAACTAGTCCAGGTTGATGGCGTCGCAGTCGGCCTTGTAGGCGGCGGTGCAGATCTGCTTGACCTTGTAGATGCCGTCCGCGATGACCGTTTCCTTGATGTTGTCCTTGGTCAGGGCGACCGGGGGCACCAGCTGGGCCGGGATGTTCTTGTCGGTCGGGGAGTCGACGGTGTCCTTGGCCAGGGCGTCGAACTCGATGGACCGGCCCTGGACCTTGGCGACGGCCATCTCGGCGGCGGCGTTCGCCTCCAGCGGGAAGGACTTGTACACGGTCATGTACTGGTCCCCGGCGACGATCCGCTGCACCGCGTCGAGGTCGGCGTCCTGCCCGGTGACCGGCGGCACCTTGGAGACACCGGCGGTCTTCAGTACGTCGATGGCGGCACCGGCGATGCCGTCGTTGGCGGCGTACACGGCGTCGATGTTGTCGATGCCGAGCTTCTCGACCGCGTCCTCCATGTTGGTCTTGGCGACCTTGGGGTCCCAGTCCTTGGTGTCGTAGGACTCGGAGATCGTCACCTTGTCCTGGAGTTCGGAGAGGGCGCCCTCACGGAACATGGCGGCGTTGGGGTCGGCCGGGGACCCGTTGATCATGACGATCTTGTTGGCGGTGCTGTTGCCGAGCGTCTCGACGAGCGCGCGGCCCTGCACCTGTCCGACCAGCTCGTTGTCGAAGGAGACATAGCCGTCGATCGGGCCCTGGGCGAGGCGGTCGTAGGCGATGACGGGGATGCCCGCGTCGTCGGCCTTCTGCACGGCGGTCGCGATCTTCTCCGAGTCCACGGCGTCGACGATGATGATGTCGACCTGGTCGGCCACCATCTGTTCCAGCTGGGCGTTCTGGGTCTCGGGGTCCTTCTCGGCGTTCGCGTACTTGGTGACGCCCTTGTTGCCGGTCAGCTCGGCGATCTTCGACTTGATGATCGGGTAGTCGAACTGCTCGTAGCGCGAGGTCTCCTTGTCCGGGAACAGCACGCCCACCGTGATGTCGTCACCCTTCGTGGGACTCGCCTCGGCGGTGTCACCGACGTCCACGACCCCGCAGGCGGCGAGGGAGACCGCCGCGGCGGACGCGGCGAGCGTGGTGGCGGTACGGCGCAGAACCGTACGGCGGCGTATACGCACAGGCATTCCGTTGCTGAGGGTGGTGCGGGTGGTACGGGCGTTCACATCAAGGGCCTTCCGGGCGTGGGCGCAGCACTGCGACCCAGGTGGCTGAAAGCCAACGCGGTGATCACCTCAGCGTCAAGGATCAATCACTTAACGAGATGACAACAGCCTTGTGTGGTCTCGGTGTGAAGAGGGTAAAGCACAGGGCTCCGCGTGTCGCTGCGCGCCCTTCACCACCCACCGGCGGACGGTCCGCGCCGACGGTCCCCAAGATGCGCCCGGCAGAGGACGGGTGGCCGCGCGGGGACGGCCGGGGCACGACGCCTTCAGGGCGACGACTAGGGCAGAGAGTACCGGGAGGGATCGGGGCGGCAGCGGGGCGGTCACCGTTCGTGGGGGAAGGGTGCCCCCTCCACGGCCGACGGACGGAGCGGGCCCGGGTGGCCGACGTCACGTCGTTGCTCCTCCTTGCCCCTCTTCCCTCCTCCTTCTTGGGTGCCTCCGGTGGCCGGGAGGTCCGCACGGGCTTTCTCGGGCGCGACCCCGGTCGCTACCGCACGCGACGCAGGGTGACGTTCCAGGAGATCTGGTTGGGGTGCTCGATCTGCACGACCTCCCAGACCTCCGCCCCGAACTGGAATGTCTCTCCTTCGGTCAGGATTTCCGTCCGCTCTTCTCCGTCAGCGGGAATGATGGCAAGCTTCACCCGAGCAGGCCGCTCCGCAGTCGCGGGAACACTGCCCATTCCGCCAATTCTTCCCGCCCGCGCACCGGCGACCGTGCCGCGTTGAACCGTCAGTTCCTCGGCTGTCATCTGGCATCGTCCTCTCTACAGGAGCGTGGTGTAATCACCACGGCCGCCCTTCGGTTGAAATGCGTTCACGAACTCGTCCATGGTCAACGGCTCCGGATGCATCGTGTTCCATGGATTACGCAGATGAATCTTGTCGTCCTGCACCGAGACGACCTCGTACACGTGGCCTTCGACCACACCACCGGGAAGCTCGATCTCCCCGCTGTTCGCGTCCAAGCCCCGACTCCCCGTCAAGACCGGCTTTCCTTGGGCCAGCTGATGCGCGAAGTGGTACATCATGCTTGATTGCGCACCAGGGCCCGTCGGGAAGGGATATACGCCACTTTCCTGGCCCGTCAACTGAGTGAGCATCTCCGAGCGATCCCATGATGACGACCCACGATTGAGGCGCTCATATCCCTCGGGCGTCGGGCCGTCCTGCAGCCCCTGACTCGATTTCTCCCAGCCCCAACGCGCTTCCCACTCCTCACGCCGGCCGGAACTCCACGTCTGGTCGACACCGGCCATCGCCTTCTCCATCAGAGCGCACCATGCCGTGCCCTCTGTTCTCGCGAGCACCGGAGCCCCGGGATGATCCTTGAAGGCAAGAAGGTCCGGGGTCAGAGCCAGCTCGATCTGTCGACCGGTCGGGCGCGCGATCAAGTCGGCACCACGCACCGTCTCGTGCAAGGAGACCGAGTATGTCCCGTCGCCGTTCTCCCGGATGCTGCTGGAGATAGCATCCGGACGATGCCCGGCCACAGCGCCGAGCGTGGCGATCACACCGCAGTCGTACAGCGATCCCTGTGCGGTCTGTTCGCGTGTGGGTGGGCCGTCGAAGAGCGGAATCGGTTTGTCACCGGCATTGATCGGGTCTCCGTACTCCGAAGGCGGGAGCGGGCGCTCATACATGTGCTCCGCGCTGGGACGGTCAACCGTTTCCTCGATCTTTTCCGGTCCGTCCGCCGGAAGCTGGCTCTCCCCGCTCTGCTCGCTCTCCCCGCTCTCGGCCTCGTCGGAGCCCAGGTCATGGCCGTCGGGATCTCCGGTGTCCCCCATGTCGTCACCGGCTGCGAAATCATCGACGTCCTCGACCGGCTCGACCGGCTCCTGGGGCTCGCCGACGGAATCCGGCTCATCGTGGTGCGAGAGCGTCTCCGACGTGGGTTCCGCCGGTTCTCCGGGTTCCTCCGGCTCTCCGGGTTCCGCCGGCCCTCCGAATTCCTCCGGCCCTCCGAATTCCTCGACCTCTTCGGGCTCTCCCGATACGTCTCCGTAGTCGGCCGCTCCAGGTTTCGTCGTCGGATCGTCCGTCGCCGCATCAGCCGCATCAGGGCTCTTCTCAGCCGTGTACAGCTCACTCATCCCGTATTCCCCCCGCGCGCCGCTGATGGGACAGGCTTACGGATCTTGCGCTCGAAGCAGGAGAGAGTCAGAGAGAAGCGCTTCCCCCACTCCTCCGACGGATCAGCGCATCCGACGATTTTCTCCAGCACGGACGGCGTGTACCGCCCGTGGTAGTACTCCCGCGTCCTTGTCCCCTTCCGCGCCTTGAAGCGCGGCTCTCCGACCGGGCACGGGTCGTGACCGTCCAGTTGGGCGCGCATCATCGCGGCGACATGGTCCGCGAGGGCGTCGGGAGCGGTCGGCGCACCGACACGGCTGTGCACCGCACGGTCCACGGCCTGGCCGATCGCGCAGTCCAGGACACGCCCCCGGTACGGCTCCAGGTCGCGCCTCATGGCCTCGCCCGGCAGCGGCGTCGTCCAGCCCAGCAGATGAGCCGCCACCGACATCTCCGCCCACAACGTGATCCGGAGCTCGGCCTGTTCAGTCAGCCGCTGAGCCCCGCGCAGGTCACGAAGCGTGCACGGCGTCGCCGAGCAGTCCGTGCCGCACGCGCGGCTGCGCGCCCCGGTCATCGCCGCCGCCGAAGCCGCCCGGATCGCCGCCGCGTCCTCGCGGTCCGTCCCGTCGCGCATGCGGACCAGCAGGGGGTAGTCCATGCCGTCCGTGAACACCGCCGCCTCGCCCGGTCGCAGGGTGACCAGGTACTCGGACTGGGCCGCCGTGATGTTCATCGTCGCGCCGACCGCCTCGCGGTCGTCCTGGGCGGGGAGGCGGTGGACGACCTTGGCCGCCGTGTTCTTGATGACGTCCGGGAGGAGTTTGGAGGGGATCTGGTCGGCGATGACCAGGCCCTCGCCGTACGCGCGGATCTCGGCCAGCAGGCCCGCGAACATCTCCACCGCGTGGCCGCTCGCGCCACCTTCCTCCGCGCGGCGCAGCAGGCGGTGTGCCTCTTCGAAGACGCTCAAGTGGCGCAGAGGGAAGGACAGTCGGCGGGTCACGCGCTGTTCCATACGCAGATACTCGACGAGCCGGATGAGGATCGTGCCCATCAGGAACGCCTTGTCCTTGTCATCGCCGACGTCCTCGATCTCGAAGACGACGTTGCGGCGCAGGAGTTCGCCGAAGTCGAGCGGGCGTCCGCCTTCCAGGAAGCGGCCCGTGGTGCCCAGGCGCAGGCTGGCGAGGCGGATCTTGATGAAGCCCTGGACGTTGTCGGCGACCTCCTTGCCGTAGCCGATGTCCGTCACGACCTTGAGGGCCGTGTGTTCCAGGTCCTCCAGGGTGGGGTAGCGGGGCTCGGTCCCGGGGACGGCGGGCTCGCCGAGGGTGAGGTCCCAGCCGAGGTCCTCGTAGCAGCGGGTGAGCGCGGCGCTGAGGACCTGGGGGAACGGCTCCTGGGGGTCGAAGGAGGCCAGGAAGAGGGCGCGCACCATGTCGAGGTGCGTCTGGAGGGGGAAGCGCTCACCGCTCGCGTACGCCGAGGGCTCCAGGGGGTTCAGGCCGGCCGGGAGCGTGTCGGGGTCGCCGGGTTTGATGACGACGACCTCGCCCGTGTCGCCGAGCCGTGCGGACATGAACCGGTACTCGGCCTTGGCCGGCTCGACCACCAGCCAGGGGATGCCCACGTGGGTCGCGGCCTCCAGCAGTCCGCGTACGGTCTGGGACTTGCCGCCGCCGGTGGCCCCGCACACGAAGGTGTGGCGGTTGAGGGTGGAGCGGGTCAGTTCGAGGTCGCCGACGGGGTTGCGGTTGCGGTCGAGAACCGAGCCGAGCCGGACCGGGGGCGCGTCCGGCGCGGACGGCCGGCCCGTGGTCTCCGGGGTGACGTCGAACTCCGGGCGCAGCGCGAACCGTACGCCGGGTATCTCCTCGGCGGGAGGCCGGGCCAGTGCCGCCAACAGATCCGATCCGGCGTGGAAGGGGTACTCCTCGGGTGCCGGGAGAACTCCGCCGAGGACCGTGGACAGGTCTCCGACCCGCCCGGTCGGCCGGAGCGCGTACGGCAGTCCCTCCAGGTCCGCCGACGCGCAGACGAGCGCGGCGACGCGGGTCGCCTCCTCGGGCGTACGGCCGCCCGCCAGCAGACGTATCCGCCACAGCCCGGTGGCCGATGCCTTGGCCAGGTCCTTGTGCCGACGTTCCAGCCGGGCGGCCGCGAGGGCGTACTCGGGTGAGCTGTCCGCCTTGGACATGGCGCGGCGCTGTTCGTCGGCGATGTCACCGGTGAGGTCGTCGAGTTCGGCGGCGGGCACCGGCTCGGCGAACACCAGCCAGGCGAAGGGTTCCTGCCACACCGCGAGAAGGCAGTCCTCCAGGCTGGGCCGCTGCCGGGCGGCGCCCGCCCCCGTGGCATTCGGCTCGGCGTCGACGAGCAGTCCGTCGGTCACCCCCGCGACGGCGCTCCAACACGGGAACTCTCCGAGCAGGGAAGCAGCCGTTCCCGTCGGCTGGGCGAGTCCGCGCGCTCCGGCGGGGAGGCGCAGCAGCGTCGTACCGGCGTCCGCGTCGGCACGGCCGCCGAGCAGGGTGTCGCCCCCGATCAGCACATCGATGGGCCGGTCCGCCGCCCGGCGTGCCCAGCCGACGAACACCGCGCCGCCCGTCGGGTCGTCCGGGCGCCGTGCGTGATGCGCGGAGACCAGGGCGGCGAGCCGCTGGGCACTCAGGTCGTCGCCGGTACCGCCCGCCCGGTCGTCCGTGAGGCGTTGGCGCTGGACCTCGCGCAGCAGACAGGCCTCCATGCCGACGAAGCGCTGCCATGTGCCGCCGAAGGGGGTGTTGTCCATGCGGTCAGACCGCTCCCATGCTCTGGCCGGTGCTCATCCGGCGCCGCATCTCGCGCCACCCACGGCGAGTTCACTCCGGCGAACGGGAGGGCACCCCCAGCTGCCGGAGATGTCCGGCAGTGCGATGAAAGGGGCCGCATCCTTCACTTGGCTGCCAGGATCGTGCGCGAGCAGTGTGGTTGGCACGTCTCCCCCGTTGTCGATCTTGCGCCTACACCTTAGGGCCGGTCGTATTCCCAGGCCAAGCCTTGCAACTGTGACCTCCCTCCCGGCGGTTCCAACTGGACTCGGAAGGCGAATTTCGTGCAGCATGTTTCGGCTGCGAATCAATGACTGGCTTTCCGCTTCGGCGGTCACGGGGGCGAGTTCCATCACAAGAGGCGTCTTTACCACCGCCCTCAAGCCGGTCATTTCTCAACTGCCCATATGCGGGGGCCTCTTCGGCGCCCGTTCGGCTGTGCACACATCCGCCGTTCCACAAGCGCATACCCGCGTTCGAGACCTTCGTCGCCTGACCGGCCTGGAGCCTTCCCATGACGATCGAAAGCACCGAGGCCGGGCAGCCGGGCCGGTATCTGAGACTGTTCGATGCCGGCCAGCGCGTCGGCTGGATCTACCGCGACCCCGAGTCGCTGCGTCAGCCGTTCGTCGAACCCGAGCCGCAGCGCGAAGAGCTGGACGGCGGCTATGAGGACCGTGTGCGGGCCGCCCGGCTCAAACGCAAGGACCACATACGTGGCGCGCTGAGAATCGGTATCCCCTTCTTGGCCGTGTGCTACTTGCTGAACCTCCTCCTCGGCATGGTGACGCCCACCATCGGCGGGGTCGTCGTCGGCACGGTGATATTCACCGTCGGCGGGGTCGTGGTCGGCATCCTGGTGATGCGCGTCGCCTATGCCGCGTGGCGGTTCAGTGCCGCCACCCGTGCCCGTGCCGCCCAGGAGACCGCTCAGGAACAGCGCTTTCACTACGACTGGCAGTCATGGCACCAGCGCCGGACGCTCCACGAGGCCCAGCAGAGGCAGTGGGTCGCGGGCCTGGACGCCTGGGGCGCGCTGCCCTTCGGAGCGGGCACCCGGCGGCTGGACGTCTTCGGCGGCAGCCAGCGCGGCCGCGAGGGCTTCCTCACGGTGTTCGGCGCGTCCACGCTGCGGGAGCGGCCGCTGATCGTGCTGGACCTGACCCAGGCCCTGGTGTGCCGTGACCTGTCGGTGCTCGCCGAGGCGGGCGGCGTACCCCTGGACGTGCAGTTGCTGCCCAGCCGTATGGCGGAGAGCGGCATCATGAGCGGGCTCGCACCGCATGAACTCGTGCAGGCCCTGGTCGAGGCCATGCACGGGGACAGCCCCGAGTCGGACCGGGCCGAGCGTGCCGTGTACACCCGGATACTCACCCAGCTGTGCGGCGCGTTGGGCGAGGACGTGTCCCTGGCGCGGCTCGGTGCCGGGCTCCGGGTCCTGGTGGGGGAGACCGACGACGCCAAGGCGCTGAGCAGGGAGGAGCGCAACCGCATCGCGGACGATCTGTTCAGCGACAAGAACAAGGACCAGATACGGGACCGCGTCTTCCGGCTGGCCTCCTTCGTGCACCCGCTGGAGCAGTTGGGGACCGCCCGTGAGGGCCATGGGCCCGGCTATCTGACGTGCGTCGCCCTCGACTTCGGCGCCGGTTCGGCGAGCACGGAGATGCTGGCCGACCTCGCCATGCAGAGCGTGATGCGACGGCTCTCCTCGTTCCAGGAGGAGCCACCGTGCGTCGTCGTGGCGCTCGGCGAACAGGGCCTCCAGCGGCACCATCTCGAACAGTTGGCCCAGGTCTGCGAACGACGCGGCGCCCAACTCGTCTTCGTACACCCGCACTTGCGGGAGGCCGGAGAGGAGCTGATCGGCGGCGGAACGGTCGCCTTCATGCGGCTCGGCAACCATCAGGAGGCCACGATCGCCGCCGACTTCCTGGGCCGTCACCACTCGTTCGTCCTGCACTCCCTCACCGACACCGAGGGCCGGACCGTCAACACGTCCGTCGCCAAGACGGTCGGCTCCTCCACCAGCAGGGGTACGACCGCCAGCCACTCCGTCACCCACGGGCGGAACTGGGGCCGCAGTGGCTCCACCACCTACCAGGACTTCCTCAACCCGCTCTCGACGTCGAACTCCACCAACTCCGGCGGCAGCCACAGCAGGACGACCGGCACGTCCACCAGCGTCACGCACTCCACGAACGAGTCCACCGCCCACACAACCGGCGACAGCGACAGCACGAGCCTGGCGACCGGGCGTCAGCGCGTCTACGAGTACGCCCTCGAACCCACCCAGCTCCAGTCACTCGCCGAGTTCAACCTGCTGGTGGTGGAGCGGCAGCCCGGCGGTGCCGTGCTGGTGCACGCCGCCGACTGCAACCCCAACGTCGTCCTGCTTGACCGGGTCAGCACCCAGCCGTTGCCCCGTTTCGACGCGGTGCCGCAGCACAGCCCTGCCCCCGCCATCACCGCCGTCGCCGCCGAGCAGGCGTACGCCGCCCTGCCGCAGCGGCCGTACGCACCCGCGCAGCAGCCCGGGGCACCCCAGCAGCCGTACGCCGCCCCGCCCCGGCAGCCGTACGCGCCCGCCCCTCAAGCCGTGCCGCAGCAGCAGCCGTACACCCCGGTGGCGCCGCAGGTCCCGGGGAACCGGTGGCCGTCATCGGGGCAGCCGGCCGACAGCCGTGCCTGGGGCATGCCCCAGCAGCCCGCCCCTCCCCAGCAGCCCCCGGGCGGCTGGACCCAGGGGCCGCCGCCGAGCCAGCCGGGGCAGCAGCCGGGGGGCTTCCAGTGACCAGATGATCAGCGGCCCCGGCGCCCCGCTCCGTCCGGCGAACCGGGACGGAGGCGGATGGCGGAGGTCACTCCGTTCCCGCCCCGACGTCCGCGCTCACGGCTACGCCGGGGCGAGGACGAAGAAGCCGTCATCCGTGTTCAGGTAGCCGTAGCCCGTGGTCGCCTCGACGAGTGGCACGGACTCCTCGGGCAGGTCCTTCGCGAGCACCTCGCGGGTACGGGCGTCCACGGCGAGCGCGGCGTCCCCCGTCAGCCCGTACAGCACCGACCCGTCCGCCGTGAAGCGGACCGGGTCCAGGCTCGTCTCGCCCTCCTCCTGGGCCCACAGCCGCTTGCCGTCGGCCACCTGCCACACCGCCGTGCCCACGTAGTCCGTGTCGAACTCGGGCTTCTTCTTGGCGGCCAACTCGCCGTTGGGCGCGAAGAGGACTTCCTCCGTCGCTTCGTACGCCGTCAGCAGGGCTCCGCTCGACAGGTCGTACCAGGCGTCGATCCGGGTCTCCGACAGGAGGCCGGCCTGCCAGGCGACCAGCACCTTGCCGTCGGCGACGCGGATGATGTCGTAGTCGCCGGACTCCGGTTCGCCCTCGTCGTCCACGTCGACGCCCTGCGGCACCTCGGCATCGGCCGTGGACCAGACCTTCTTGCCGGTGGTGAGGTCGTTGAGGGTGATGTGCTCGGGGTCGTTCTCGTAGTTGGTGGCGTTCTCGAAGCCCGCGTAGTACGTGCCCGTGATCAGCGGAGCCTGTGTGGCGAATCCATGGGCCAGGCCGGTTTCCGCGTCGAAATCGCAATCCGCCATGAAGCCGGTGCAGGTGATCTTTCGCGCGGCACCGCCGCCGACCGGGGTGAGGCGCAGGGTTTTGTCGACGGTCTCGACACGGTAGCCGTCGAGCAGTGTGCCCTCCTCGTACCCCGGGACCTCTGCCAGTTCCTCGCCGTCCGCGTCGTACAGGGTCGCCGTCGTGGTCGTCTTGGCCTCGGTCAGACCGTCCGACTCGGTGGTGGCGGAGGTGACGACCGCGATCGCCGGGGTGCCGCCGAGCCAGGTCGTCCGCTCCACCAGTACGGCCTTTGCCGTCATGGTCTTGCGCACCTCACCGGTCTTCGTGTCCCGGAACTCCAGCGTGAGGTCCTCCGGCTCGTCGTTGTTGGTGTACAGGGCGTTCGCGGGCTGCGCGGGAGCGTCCAGGCTGTTGCTGTTGAGGTACTCGCCGCTCGCGTTCCTGGCGAACAGCAGGGTGCCGCCGAGGTCCAGCGGTTCGGCATTGCTGCCGGCGGACAGACTCCACGCCGCCTGTTTCGCGAACCCCGGCAGAGCGGGCCCCTTGTAGGCGGGTCCGTTCGACTTGGGCTTGTCGCTGCCCGTTCCACTCGGCGTCGGTTCCGCTGTTCCGCCTCCCGAGGCGTCCGTGTCCTCGCCACCGCACCCGGTCAGCAACGCCAGCGACAGCACCAGCCCCGTGGCGATCCCGCGCGTACGCAGACGTACTCCGCCGCTCGACAACATGTGGCATCCCCCGCGAATCCCGTGATCAAGACATGACAGATCGCGATCATAGATCACTTCTTGATCTTGAAACGGATGTCTCCGACAAAGCCTCCAGGAAAGTCCGCACCTCCACACAGTCCTCACCGGGCCCGGCTCCACGTCGAAGCGGAGCACCCCGCGTTCCCCCCGACACCTTGATCCTTTATCCTCCCCCCAACGTGCACAGCTCTCTCAACAGCCCCACCTGTGCTGTGGCGCCTCAACTCCCCCATGCCGACACCGTTCACACCGTCCCCATGGGCCGAAAGGGCTGCCTCCGATGACCGACGGAACCTCCCCCTCCGCCAGATCGAGCACGACCACCGCACCCCGGCGCCGCCGCCGACGCGGCCGGCTGCGCACCACCGCCGTGGCCACCGCGCTCGCCGCCACCACCGGCACCGTCTACGGCCTCACCGCCGAAGCCGCCGTGAGCTGCGCCTCCCCCTCCTTCAAGCGGCAGATCTACGCCAACACCACCTTCTCCGGCACCCCGAAGAAGACCGCCTGCGACGCCACGATCAGTGAGAAGTGGGGGACGAAGGCCCCTGCCTCCGGGCTCCCCTCCAACAACTTCGGCGTCCGCTGGACCCTCACCCGGGACTTCGGCTCCGGCGGGCCCTTCCGGTTCACCGCCTCCGCCCAGGACGGCCTGCGCGTCTACGTCGACGGCGAACGCAAGGTGAACATCTGGAAGAACGTCTCCTCCACCCAGCGCAAGACCGTCGACCTCACCCTCAAGCCGGGCAAGCACACCCTCCGCGTCGACTACGTCAACTGGACCGGCTCCGCCGACGTCTCCTTCGCCTACGCGCCCCGCACCACCGCGTCCGTCGACAGGACCGCGCCCCTCACCCCCAAGAGCACGGCCCTCTCGTACGACGCCTCCACCGGTCGCGCCAAGCTGACCTGGGCCAAGAACGTCGAGATGGACCTCGGCGGCTATCGCGTCCACCGGCGCCTGAAGGGCGGCGACTTCGGCCCCGCCCTCGCCACCACCACGGCCCAGGCCACCTCGTACACCGACACCGCCCTCCCCAAGACCGGTGACGTGTACGAGTACCAGGTCCGCGCCGTCGACAAGGCCGGCAACGAGTCGGCCGGTACTGCCGCCAAGGCCGTCACCACCGTCGACAGGACCGCGCCCGCCCTCCCCTACGACCTCGCCGTCCTCGACGCCACCGACGGCAACAAGCTCACCTGGAAGGGCGCGGACGAGGCCGAGAGTTATCTGGTCTACCGGGCGGCCACCGCCGACGGCACGTACACCGAGATCGGCTCCTCCACCGGTACCTCCTTCTACGACGACACCGCCGCCGAGAAGTCCACGTACCACTACGCCCTGGCCTCCGTGGACGCCGCCGGGAACGTCTCCGCGCGGACCGCGTCCGTCACCTCGACCCGCGCCGACCGTACCGATCCCGCCGCCCCCACCGGTCTCACCGCCGAGGGCACCACCGACGGCACCACCCTGACCTGGACCGCCAACGCGGACGACACCACCGCCTACCAGGTCTTCGTCAAGCGGCCCGGGTCCGGCGACTTCGTCTACCTCGACTCCGTCACCGGCGCCGCCACCACCGGCTACCTCGACTCGGCCGCCGAACCCGGCACCGAGTCCGCCTACTTCCTCCGTGCCGTCGACGAGGCCGGCAACGTCTCCGCCGGCTCCGCCACGGTCCTGGCGACCCGGCCGCACAAGTACACCCCGGTCGCCGGCGCCGACGCGGTCGTCGACGCGAACGGCGAGGGCGACTTCACCAGCGTGCAGGCCGCGCTCGACGCCCTCGGCGCGGGCACCGCCGCCGACCCGGTGGTCATCCAGGTCAACCCGGGCACGTACAAGGAACTCGTCGAGGTCGCCGCCAAGTACGTCCACCTCATAGGCGCCGGCGACGACCCCTCCCAGACCGTCATCACCTACGACAACGCGGCCGGCACCCCGACCGCCGACGGCACGGGCACCCTCGGTACGCAGAACAGCCGGACCATGTACGTCAAGGGCTCGGACTTCGTCGCCCGCAACCTCACCATCGAGAACTCCTTCGACGAGGCCGCGCACGACTACAACGCCGAGCAGGCCGTCGCCCTCCTCACCCAGGCCGACCGGCTCGCCTTCGACAACGTCCGCTTCCTCGGCAACCAGGACACCCTCTTCCTGAAGTCGACGACCACGACCACCCCCAACCGGGTCTCCATCACCAACTCGTACATCGAGGGCGACGTCGACTTCCTCTGCGGCTACGCCACCGCCGTCTTCGACAACTCCACCTTCAAGCTCCTCACCCGCGGCTCGAACAGCAACAACGGTTACGTCGCCGCCCCGTCCACCGACTCCTCCACCGACTACGGCTTCCTCATCACCCATTCGACGCTGACGAGCGACGCCCCGGACGCGACCTACCACCTCGGCCGCCCCTGGGTCACCGCCTTCGGCGGCGCCAAGGGCAGCCTGGTGATCCGCGAGTCGTCCCTCCCTGCGGCCATCAAGGCGGCGCCGTACCAGAACTGGACCTCCGGCTCCACCACGTACTCCTGGAAAGACTCCTTCTTCCGCGAGTACGCCAACACCGGCCCGGGGTCCGTCGCTTCGGCCACCGAGGACCGTCCCCAGCTCACCGCCGAGGAGGCCACCTCGTACGAGAAGGCCGACTACCTGGGCGACTGGACACCGGACCTCGACTGACACACGCGCCCCACGCGTCCCGTACAACCAATCCCCCACCTCAGCCGTCTGATCGTCGGCGGCGGCATGCCCGGCCGCCGACGATCAGACACAGGCATCATCAGCCAAGGACTTCCGAGGACCTCAGTGACCCCACCCAGACGTACGGCCGCCGTGGCGACCGCCGTCGTACTCGCGACCGCAGGCGCTCTGCTCACCGCCACCGCCACGCCCGCGACCGCAGCCGTGACATGTGCCTCGCCCGTCTACAGGCAGCAGTTCTTCGCCAACACCTCGTTCTCCGGCACCCCGAAGAAGACCGTCTGCGACAGCGCCGTCGACCAGAACTGGGGCACCGGCGCCCCGGCCTCCGGCCTGCCCGGCAACAACTTCGGCGTCCGCTGGACGGTGACCAGGGACTTCGGCTCCGGCGGCCCCTTCACCCTCTCCGCCTCCGCCCTGGACGGCATCCGCGTCTACCTCGACCCGGGCACCACCAACGCCCGCAAGATCAACCTCTGGAAGAACGTCTCCTCGACCGTCTCCAAGACCATCAACCTCACCATCCCCAAGGGCAAACACACCCTCCGCATCGACTACGTCAACTGGACCGGCTCCGCCAAGGTCAAGTTCACCTACACACCCCGCACCGCAGCCACCATCGACAAGACCAAACCCCTCACCCCGACCGGCGCCGCCGTCTCATACGACAAAACCACCCGCAAGGCCAAGGTCACCTGGGGGAAGAACAAGGAGATGGACCTCGCCGGCTACCGCGTCTACCGCCGTCCCGAGGCCGGCACCACCTGGACGAGGCTGACCACGACGACCGCCACCTCGTACACCGACACACCTCCGGCGACCGGCGAGGCGTACGCCTACGAAGTGCGCGCGTACGACAAGGCGGGCAACGAGTCGGCGGGCACGGCGGACCGGAGCGTGACCACCGTCGACCGGACGGCACCGGCCGCGCCCTCGGGGCTGACCGTCACCTCCTCCGACACCGGGCTGCGGCTCGACTGGAACGGGGTCGCGGGAGCCGTGTCGTACCGCCTCTACCGGGCGGCGAGCGAGAACGGTGTGTACACCCAGGTGGGCAGTACGGATCAGCTCTCGTACCTGGACACCTCGGCCGCCGAGAGCGTCACCTCCTACTACCGGGTGACCGCCCTCGACGCGGCGGGCAACGAGTCCGCGCGTTCCGTGGCCGGCGCCGGTGAGCGCGAGGACCTCACCCCGCCGTCCGCCGTCACCGGCCTCACCGCCACCCCCACCGAGTACGGCTTCGAGCTGAACTGGGACGCCAACCCGACGCCCGACCTGGCCCGTTACGTCGTCTACGGAGGCGTGATCATCGGCGACGAGGAGGAGAAGGTGTGCTCCGCCCACGCGGTGGAGTGGCTGTGGGCCGACACCACCTCGTACGAGTACCAGACCGTTCCGGACGGCGAGGAGCGCTGCTTCTTCATCGACGCCGTGGACGACGACTGGAACTCCCACTACGAGTGGACCCGTGAGCCGAACATCGTGGTCGCGACCGAGCTGGACACACCGAGCGAGCCCACCGGCGCGGTGACGCAAGGCAGTTGAGGGGTACGGGGCAACCTCGTACCGCGTATCGCTCGTCCTACCGGGTGCCCATGCCGATCACCCGTCGGCCCCGCACGCACCCAGCGAAGGACCACCGCCATGCCGAAGGACCCGGCCCCCCACGCCGAACCGGTCGTCGAGAGTCTCGTCGAGGATGGGCGTTTCGGGGAGTTGACCGTCCGGCTGGACGCCGCACGGGGTGAGGTCGTGGTGGTGGGCGAGCGGGTCCCCCGGATCGAGATCCGGCGGGCCGAGGGCAGCGAGGACGATGGGAACAGCCCGATCGGGACGCGGGACGCCTCCCTGCTCACCGTCACCGTCGACGGCACCGACGCCGTCATCGAGCCCGCCAAGGGGCGGCTGACCCGGAGTTCGTTCCGTGTCGACGTCCGGCACGGCGAGCACTTCTGGCGGCTGGTCCCCAACTCCATGGAGGGCAGCGGACTGTACCGCGACGGCACCGAGCACCTCGGCGACTTCATCTCCGAGGGCGACGGCGGCGTCGAGGCCGAGTGGGCCGAGGGAGCCGAGCCGGCCCCCCTCGACGCCGCCTTCGGCTACGCCCTCGCCACCGCGTACGGCACCGGCGCCGAACCCACCTGGCTGCTCACCGCCCAGGGCGCCGCCGACTTCGTCTTCTGGACCCACTGACCCTTTCCGACCAGGAGAGGGCCCCGCCCCCTCCGGCCCTCGTACAACCATTCGCCCCCTCCACGAGTCATGATCGTCGGCGGCCTTCTCCCGGCCGCCCGCGACCATGTCCGAGGAGCCCATGAACCCGGCCAGAGCCACGAGCGCCGCGATCGCCGGTGCCGTCGCACTCAGCACCGCGAGCGGCCTGTTGGCCGTCACCGCCGCGCCCGCGAGCGCCGCCACGAGCTGCGCGTCCCCCGTCTTCAAACGGCAGTTCTTCGCCAACACCACCTTCTCCGGCACGCCGAAGAAGACCGACTGCGACTCCGCGGTCAACGAGAACTGGGGGACCGGCGCCCCGGCCTCCGGCCTGCCCGGCAACAACTTCGGCGTCCGCTGGACGGTGACCAGGGACTTCGGCTCCGGCGGCCCCTTCACCCTCTCCGCCTCCGCCCTGGACGGCATCCGCGTCTACCTCGACCCGGGCACCACCAACGCCCGCAAGATCAACCTCTGGAAGAACGTCTCCTCGACCGTCTCCAAGACCATCAACCTCACCATCCCCAAGGGCAAACACACCCTCCGCATCGACTACGTCAACTGGACCGGCTCCGCCAAGGTCAAGTTCACCTACACACCCCGCACTTCAGCCACCATCGACAAGACCAAACCCCTCACCCCGACCGGCGCCGCCGTCTCATACGACAAAGCCACCCGCAAGGCCAAGGTCACCTGGGCGAAGAACAAGGAGATGGACCTCGCCGGCTACCGCGTCTACCGCCGGCTCAAGGGCGCCGACAGCTGGACCCGGCTGGCCTCGACGACATCGACCTCGTACACCGACACCCCGCCGCCGACCGGTCAGATCTACACCTATGAGGTGCGGGCGTACGACAAGGCGGGCAACGAGTCGGGCGGCACGGCGGACCTGGCGGTCACGACCGTCGACAAGACCCCGCCCGCCGCGCCGTTCATCGACCAGGACGTCTGCGCGACCGACGACAAGCTCGCCGGGCCCCAGCTCATCACGACGGCCGAGAACAAGGCCGACATCGTCCTGTACCAGGCGCAGCGCAAGGACGCCGCCACGGGTGCGTGGACCCAGGTGTACGAGGGCACGAAGGGCCCGTTCTGCGATGCCGGCCAGCCGGCCGACGGCAGCCAGGCCACCTACCGGGGCCGTGCCCGTGACGCCGCCGGCAACTGGTCGGCGTACTCCGCCGCCACGACCTTCACCCTCTGGGACACGGTCCCGCCGGCGGCCCCCGCCGACCTGCGCATCGCCTACGAGGGTGGCGTGCCGCATCTGAAGTGGACGGCGGACACGGACGCCGCCAAGTACGAGGTGCTCCAGTACGACCCCGCCACCGGCGCCTATCAGAACGCCCTCGACACGGCCACCACCACGGCGACCGATATGGTGCCCCTGCAGAAGCTGGCCCCGGCCGACACGTACCGGTACGCGGTCCGCGCGCTGGACGCCAAGGGCAACGCCTCCGCGCCCGCCGAGGTCACCCTGACGATGGCGGACCGGCCCGAGGCGATCGCCCCGTACAAGCCCTACATCCGGCTGGTCTGGCAGAAGGGCGTGAACCTGGCCTGGCGCAGCGCCGACCCGTGGGCCGCCGACGAGGACCATCTGTCGACGTACGAGATCGTCCGCACGGACCCGGCGACCGGGCAGTCCACGACCGTGACGCAGTGCTCCCCGCAGATCACCGGCGAGGGTCCGCTGGAGGCGCCGTACAGCTACACGTACAGCAGCAAGGACGCGAACGACCCCGCCTACGCGACGGCCGACCAGGTCATCCACTCGCACTGTCTGGACGGCACCGGCGCCTCCGAGACGACGTACGAGTACCGGATCGTCGTCGTCGACCGGTTCGGGCACCGCTCGCAGCCGAGCGAGCCGATCACCGGGACCACCGACGACACCCAGCGCCCCGCCGCGGTCACCGACCTGAGCGCCGAGACCATCCCGCTGGGCGTCCGGCTCACCTGGACCCCGCCGGCCGACGACGACGTCATCGCCTACTACGTCTGGCAGGGCACCACCGACCCGGAGACCGGGGAGACGGTGTGGAAGCAGAACTGCTGGGGCGGTGACTCCCTCGCCGACACCGAGATCCTCTGTCCGACGCTGCCCGACGGCAAGGAACACGTCTACCGCGTGGCCGCGACCGACCGCACGTACCTGGACGAAGGTCCCGAGACCTTCCACCACGCCGAGGTCGCCGTCACCCTGCCCGACACCCTGCCGCCGGGCTGGACCGGTACCGGGATCATCGAGGACCAGTACCCCGAGCTGTACGTCCGCTGCGGCGTGACGATCTACGACATGCCGTGCGGCGACTACACGGACTACCGCTGGGAGCGCTGGGACCCGGCCACCGCCGCCTGGACCACGTTCGCCACGGGCAAGGTCGACGACCCGCGGTTCCACATGGACACAACGGTGAACCAGGACCGCCTCGGCCTGTACTACTACCGGGCCGTCTACATCGACCCCACCGGCAAGGAGGAGGTCGTGGAGCAGGAGGCCTACGGCATCTGGGACTCCTGGCTGTGACCGGTTGAGCGCACGACCGCATGAAGGAGGGGCCCGGAGGTTCATCAGAACCTCCGGGCCCCTTCCCTTTGCTCGTTCCGCTCAGTCCTTGGCCTTCTTCGGCCGCCACACCACCAACGCGCTGGTCTGCTGCACATCCTGGTACGGCACCAGATCGCGGCGGTACGAGGCGTGGACGGCGGCCTCGCGCTGCCGCATCGCCGCGGCGGCGCCGTCCAGCGCGGCCTCCATCTCGGCGACCCTCGCCTGGAGCGCGGCGACCTGGTTCTCCAGCTCGATGATGCGCTTGATGCCGGCCAGGTTGATGCCCTCGTCCTGCGACAACGCCTGCACCTGGCGGAGCAGTTCGATGTCGCGGGCCGAGTAGCGGCGGCCGCGCCCGGCGGTGCGGTCGGGGGAGACCAGGCCGAGACGGTCGTACTGACGCAGGGTCTGCGGATGCAGACCGGAGAGCTGGGCGGCCACCGAGATGACGTACACCGGTGTCTCTTCCGTCAGCTCGTAGGGGTTTCTCCGGCGGCCGTCCATCACACTCATGCTCCCTTCGCGGCCTGGAACAGCTCCGCCCGCGGGTCCTCGCCGGCGGTCGCCTCGCGATACGCCTCAAGCGCGTCACGAGCCTTCCCCGACAGGTCCTTCGGGACACTCACCTCGACCGTGATCAGCAGATCCCCTCGGGTGCCGTCCTTGCGGAAGGCGCCCTTGCCCCGGGCCCGCATCGTACGGCCGTTGGGGGTGCCCGGGGGCAGTTTCAGGGTGACCGGGGGGCCGCCCAGGGTGGGGACCCTGACCTCCCCGCCGAGCGCGGCCTCGGTGAACGTCACCGGTACGGTCACCGTGAGGTTGTCGTCCTTGCGGCCGAACACGGGGTGCGGGTCGACATGCACGACGACGTACAGATCGCCGGACGGGCCGCCCCGCTCGCCGGGGGCGCCCTTGCCGCGCAGCCGGATGCGCTGCCCGTCGGAGACGCCGGCCGGGATACGGACCTGCATGGTGCGCGAGGACTTGGCGCGGCCGGAGCCCTTGCAGATGTCGCAGGGGTTCTCGGCGATCAGGCCCCGGCCCTTGCAGTCGGGGCAGGGGTCGGTCAGTGAGAAGCCGCCGCCGGAGCCCCGCGCGACCTGGCCGGTGCCGACGCACGTCGGGCACACCCGGGGGGTGCCGTTGGCGTCGCCGGTGCCGGAACATGCCTTGCACGGGGACTGCGAGGACATCCGCAGCGGTACGGTCGCGCCCTCGATGGCCTCGGTGAAGCTGAGGGTGACCTCGGACTCGATGTCCTGGCCGCGCCTCGGCTGCACCCGCGTCGTACCGGAGCTGCCCCGGTTGAACAGGCCGCCGAAGACATCGCCGAGGCCGCCGCCGAAGCCGCCCTGTCCCTGGCCGCCCTGGGGCCCGCCTCCGAAGAGGTCGCCCAGGTCGAAGTTGAAGGAGCCGCCCGCGCCTCCGGGCCCGGGGCGGAAGCCGCCGTTGCCGAAGAGGGCGCGGGCGTCGTCGTACTCCTTGCGCTTCTTGGGGTCGCCGAGGATGTCGTTCGCCTCGGAGATCTCCTTGAAGCGCTCCTCCGCCTTGGCGTTGCCCTTGTTGGCGTCCGGGTGGAACTCGCGGGCGAGCTTGCGGTACGCCTTCTTGATCTCGGCCTCGGTGGCGTCCTTGGGGACGCCGAGGACCTTGTAGTAGTCCTTCTCGATGAAGTCCTTGGTGCTCATCCTCGACGTACCCCCTTTCCGGTGTTCCGCTTAGCGACCTCGCCGTGCCTGCCGTGCGCGGCGTCGGCGTCAGCCCTCCTCCGGGCCACCGCTCTCCTTGTCGTCGGCCGCCTCGGTGCCCTCGTCGGCCTTCACGGTCTGCGCCCCCGGCTGGGGTTCGGCGACGGCCACCCGCGCGGGGCGGATGGTGCGTTCGCCGATGCGATACCCCGGCTGGAGGATCGCCACGCACGTGGTCTCCGTGACGTCCGGCGCGTAACTGTGCATCAGGGCCTCGTGGATGGTCGGGTCGAAGGGCTCGCCCTCCTTGCCGAACTGCTGCAGGCCCATCTTGGCGGCGACGGTCTCCAGCGATTCGGCGACCGACTTGAAGCCGCCGACGAGTTCGCCGTGCTCCCGCGCCCGGCCGACGTCGTCGAGGACGGGCAGGAGCTCGGTCAGGAGGTTCGCGATGGCGATCTCCCGGACCGTGATCCGGTCGCGCTCGACCCGGCGGCGGTAGTTCTGGTACTCGGCCTGGAGCCGCTGGAGGTCCGCCGTGCGCTCACCGAGCGCCGTACGCACCTGGTCCAGCTGTGCCGTCAGCCCGGCCACCTGGGCCGTCGCCGCCGTGTCCCCGGCCGGGGCCGCCCCCTCCTGGGGGGCGGCCTTCGGCTCGGCGTCCTCGGAGCCGGAGGGGACGTCGGGCTGCTGCGGCTGACCTTGCGGCTGCTGCTCGTCGAAGCCCGGGGTCTCCTCCGTCACGCGGCACCGTCCTTGCGGTCACGGTCCTCGTCGACGATCTCGGCGTCCACGACGTCGTCGTCGGCGGCCTTGGCCCCACCGCCGGCGGCGCCCTCCGGACCGCCTGCGGCCTGCGCGGCCTGGGCGTCGGCGTACAGGGCCTGGCCGAGCTTCTGCGAGACGGCCGCGACCTTCTCGGTGGCGGTGCGGATCTCGGTGGTGTCCTCGCCCTTGAGGGTGCCCTTCAGCTCCTCGACGGCGGCCTCGACCTCGGTCTTGATGTCACCGGGGACCTTGTCCTCGTTGTCCTTGAGGAACTTCTCGGTCTGGTAGACGAGCTGCTCGCCCTGGTTGCGGGTCTCGGCGGCCTCGCGACGCTTCTGGTCCTCCTCCGCGTACTGCTCGGCCTCCTGGCGCATCCGGTCGACCTCGTCCTTCGGCAGCGAGGAGCCGCCGGTGACGGTCATCTTCTGCTCCTTGCCCGTGCCCAGGTCCTTCGCGGTCACGTGCATGATGCCGTTGGCGTCGATGTCGAAGGACACCTCGATCTGCGGGACACCGCGGGGCGCCGGCGGCAGACCGGTCAGCTCGAACATCCCGAGCTTCTTGTTGTACGCCGCGATCTCGCGCTCGCCCTGGTAGACCTGGATCTGCACGGACGGCTGGTTGTCCTCGGCGGTGGTGAAGATCTCGGACCGCTTGGTCGGGATCGTCGTGTTCCGCTCGATGAGCTTGGTCATGATGCCGCCCTTGGTCTCGATACCGAGGGACAGCGGGGTCACGTCGAGGAGCAGGACGTCCTTGACCTCACCCTTCAGCACACCGGCCTGGAGCGAGGCGCCGATGGCGACGACCTCGTCCGGGTTCACACCCTTGTTGGCCTCCTTGCCACCGGTCAGCTCCTTGACCAGCTCGGCGACGGCCGGCATACGCGTCGATCCACCGACGAGAACGACGTGGTCGATCTCGGAGAGGGCGATCCCGGCGTCCTTGATGACGTTGTGGAACGGCGTCTTGCAGCGCTCCAGCAGGTCGGCCGTCAGCTGCTGGAACTGGGCGCGGGTGAGCTTCTCGTCGAGGTGCAGGGGGCCCTCGGCGGAGGCGGTGATGTAGGGCAGGTTGATCGAGGTCTCGGTGGACGAGGACAGCTCGATCTTGGCCTTCTCGGCGGCCTCGCGGAGCCGCTGGAGCGCCATCTTGTCCTTGGCGAGGTCCACGCCGTGGCCGGCGCGGAACTGCTGCACCAGGTAGTCGACGACGCGCTGGTCCCAGTCGTCACCACCGAGGTGGTTGTCACCGTTGGTGGCCTTCACCTCGACGACGCCGTCGCCGATCTCCAGGAGGGACACGTCGAAGGTGCCGCCACCGAGGTCGAAGACGAGGATGGTCTGGTCGTCCTTGTCGAGGCCGTACGCCAGGGCGGCGGCGGTGGGCTCGTTGACGATGCGCAGGACGTTGAGACCGGCGATCTCACCGGCTTCCTTCGTCGCCTGCCGCTCGGAGTCGTTGAAGTACGCCGGGACGGTGATGACCGCGTCGGTCACCTTCTCGCCGAGGTAGGCCTCCGCGTCCCGCTTCAGCTTCTGCAGGATGAACGCGGAGATCTGCTGCGGGTTGAACGGCTTGCCGTCCAGCTCGATCTTCCAGTCCGTACCCATGTGACGCTTGACGGACCGGATGGTCCGGTCCACGTTGGTGACCGCCTGGCGCTTGGCGACCTCGCCGACGAGCACCTCACCGTTCTTGGCGAAGGCGACGACGGACGGCGTGGTCCTGGCGCCCTCGGCGTTGGTGATGACGGTGGGCTCGCCGCCCTCCAGAACGCTGACGACGGAGTTAGTCGTGCCCAGGTCGATGCCGACCGCACGTGCCATGTCAATTCCTCCAGCTGACTTGAGTGGAACGGACTCAAGTGTGCACGACCCTTGGATTTGGGTCAACAGAGCTGAGTCGAGGGGGCTCAACTTTTATCTGCTACTTATCCGCATGACCCCTCTGAACTGGGACGACGAGACACCTGACGAGGCCCCAGCAGCACGCTGACCCGCGTCGGCGCGACCGCTCGGCCCCGATTGTCAGTGCCTCCTGTCACCGTTGGCGCATGGGTGAACTGCGGGAGCCGGTCGAGCGGGTCGACGAGGGAGACGGCGTGGTGGGCGTCGTCGACAGGAGGGATGCGATCCGGCATGGCTGGCTGCACCGGATAGCGACGGTCGTGTGCCGGGACACGGCCGGGCGGTTCCTCGTCCATCGCCGCGCCGCCGATATGTCGCGCTTCCCGGGGCAGTTCAACTGGATGGTCGGCGGTGCCACGGACGTGGGCGAGTCGTACGAGGAGGCCGCCGCCCGGGAGCTGGCGGAGGAGCTGGGGGTTCGCGGGCACCCCCGGTTCGTGCTCAAGTTCCGGTGCGCGGGGGCGATCAGCCCGTACTGGCTGGGGCTGCACGAAGTCGTCGTCGCGGAGGCGGAGGCGATACGGCCCGACCCCTCGGAGATCGCCTGGCACGACTGGGTGACGGAAGCCGGGCTGGGCGATCTCGTACGGCATCCGGAGTTCGTCCCGGACGCCCGGGAGGCGTACGAGCGATACCTGTGCCGGGCGCGGTGAACGGCGGCGCCCCCGGGCTCGGGGGGCGAGCGCGGGGGCGTCGGTGGTGGGCTTGCGGGGCGGGTGCGGTTACTTCACCGGGGCCGGCTCCGGCTCGTTCTCCGTCTCGGACTCGCCCGCCGGGGGCTCGTCCTCGTCGGGGACCGGGGTCTTGACGGACTCCAGCAGCAGCTGGGCGACGTCGACGACCTGGATGGACTCCTTGGCCTTGCCCTCGTTCTTCTTGCCGTTCACGGAGTCCGTGAGCATGACCAGGCAGAACGGGCAGGCGGTGGAGACGATGTCCGGGTTGACGGAGAGGGCCTCGTCGACGCGCTCATCGTTGATGCGCTTGCCGATCCGCTCCTCCATCCACATCCGCGCACCACCGGCACCACAGCAGAAGCCGCGCTCCTTGTGGCGGTGCATCTCCTGCTGGCGCAGGCCGGGGACGGCGGTCATGATCTCGCGCGGGGGCGTGTAGATCTTGTTGTGGCGGCCCAGATAGCAGGGGTCGTGGTAGGTGATGATGCCCTCGACCGGGGTCACCGGGATCAGCTTGCCCTCGTCCACCAGGTGCTGGAGCAGCTGGGTGTGATGGATGACCTCGTAGTCGCCGCCGAGCTGCGGGTACTCGTTGCCGATGGTGTTGAGGCAGTGCGGGCAGGTGGCGACGATCTTCTTGGCCGACTTGGGCTTGCGGGACTCCTCCGTCACCTTGCCGTCGTCGTCCATCTCCTCGCCGAACGCCATGTTCAGCGCCATGACGTTCTCCATGCCGAGTTCCTGGAAGAGGGGCTCGTTGCCGAGGCGGCGGGCGGAGTCACCGGTGCACTTCTCGTCGCCGCCCATGATCGCGAACTTGACGCCCGCCATATGGAGGAGTTCCGCGAAGGCCTTCGTCGTCTTCTTCGCGCGGTCTTCCAGCGCGCCCGCGCAGCCGACCCAGTACAGGTACTCGACCTCGGTCAGGTCCTCGATGTCCTTGCCGACGACCGGGACCTCGAACTCGACCTCCTTCAGCCACTCCAGGCGCTGCTTCTTGGCCAGACCCCAGGGGTTGCCCTTCTTCTCCAGGTTCTTGAGCATCGTGCCCGCCTCGGACGGGAACGCGGACTCGATCATCACCTGGTAGCGGCGCATGTCGACGATGTGGTCGACGTGCTCGATGTCGACGGGGCACTGCTCGACACAGGCACCGCAGGTGGTGCAGGACCACAGGACGTCGGGGTCGATGACGCCGCCCGCGGCGAAGCCGCTGTCAGACGCAGCCTCGACGGTGCCGATCAGCGGACGCTCGGCCTCCGCGAGGGCGGCCGCGGGGACGTCCTTGAGCTGCTCCTCGGACGCCTTCTCCTCGCCCTCCATGGTCTTGCCGCCACCCGCGAGCAGATAGGGCGCCTTGGCGTGCGCGTGGTCCCGCAGGGACATGATCAGCAGCTTCGGGGAGAGCGGCTTGCCCGTGTTCCAGGCGGGGCACTGCGACTGGCAGCGACCGCACTCGGTGCAGGTGGAGAAGTCCAGCAGGCCCTTCCAGGAGAACTGCTCGACCTGGGAGACACCGAAGACGTCGTCGTCACCGGGGTCGGTGAAGTCGATCGGCTTGCCGCCGGAGGTCATGGGCTGGAGCGCGCCGAGGGCGGTCCCACCGGTGGCGTCGCGCTTGAACCAGATGTTCGGGAAGGCCAGGAAGCGGTGCCAGGCCACACCCATGTTGGTGTTGAGCGAGACGACGATCATCCAGATGAACGAGGTGCTGATCTTCACCATCGCGGTGAAGTAGACCAGGGTCTGGAGAGTGGGGACGCTCAGCCCCTTGAAGGCCAGGACCAGCGGGTACGAGGCGAAGTACGCGGCCTCGTAGTGCTCCACGTGGTGGATCGCGCCCTCCAGGCCGCGCAGCACGTAGATCGCGAGGCCGATGGTGAGGATGACGTACTCGACGAAGTACGCCTGACCGGACTTGGAGCCCGCGAAGCGGGACTTGCGGCCGGCCCGCGAGGGCAGGCTCAGCAGCCGGATGACCATGAGCACGGCGATGCCCAGGATCGTCATCACGCCGATGAACTCGATGTACATCTCGAACGGCAGGAACCCGCCGATGACCGGCAGGGTCCAGTCGGCCTGGAAGAGCTGCCCGAACGCCTGGGCGAGGGTCGGCGGCAGGGTCAGGAAGCCGACGGCCACGAACCAGTGGGCGACGCCGACGATGCCCCACCGGTTCATCCGGGTGTGGCCGAGGAACTCCCGCACCAGCGTCACGCTGCGCGCGTAGGGGTTGTCGTTCCGGCTGCCGGCCGGGACCGGCTGGCCGAGTTTGAAGTACCGGACGAACTGGCCGATGGCGCGTGCGAGCAGCGCAACGCCGACCACGGTCAGAACCAGCGACACGATGATCGCGGCGAGTTGCATGGAGGGCTCCTCGGGCCTGCGAGGTCTTTCGAGCGAAGCCCGAACGACGTCGAGCCCGGCTCAAGCGAAATTACTAAGCGGTAACTTATGCAGTTCTCTGAGACTACCCGCATCTGTGTCCGCACTGTAGCCAGGGTCGCGGTGATCTGCGTCGCTGAGGGTTGCCTGAGTAGACCGCCGAGGGGCCCGGAGAAGACCGCCGGGGCCCCGAGCAGACCGCTAAGGGGTGAGCAGGGCCTTGAGGACCAGCTCACGAACGGGGTGGGTGCGGGCTTCCTCGCGGCGGGTGAGCAGCGAGCCCCGGACGGCCGCCGCGACACACACGCCGACGACCAGGACGGCGGCGGTGACGGCGGCGGGGCCGCCCCAGTGGTGCCGTACGACGACGTACGAGTAGACCGAGACGGCGGGGAACAGGCCCACGGTGCCCAGTGTCATCAAGGCGACCCACTGGCGTGTCGCGAGCGCCAGAACCAACGCCGGCAGGCCCAGCAGGCCGACAGCGACGAAGCTCGTGCTGTCGGTGAGTATGTCGCCGAACGCCACCAAGAGGACCCACCCGATCGGGATCTGGACGAGCACGGCCACTGAGAGCCACTGAGGACCCCAGGGCATGTCGCCCGTGGCCGCGCCCCACGCTCCCCAGGCCGCGAAGCCCGACACCACGAGGCCGAGCAGCAGAATGAGGCGATAGTGGGGGCTGCGGTTGTAGTCGTAACCCCGTTCCTCGGACTCCGGCGGCAGTACGTCCCAGCTCTGGACCTCGGCGAACCTGTGCTGTTTGAGCAGCGCCACGGCGACCCTCAGCTGGAGCGGGTCGGGCAGCCGCAGGAGCTTCGCCAGCCGCCCCGGGGCCAGCCCGGCGGCGGTCAGCGCCGCCCGGGCCTGGTGAAGGGCGAACGGGCCGCCCGCGTCGAACTCGTCCTCCAGATATCTGGCCAGGGTGGTCGTCTCGACCTCGCCGCTGTCCGAGACGGGCGAGGTGAGATGACCGCGATCGATGTGGCGCCGCCGCAGCCACTCCGCCAACTCGTCCCCCGCCGGCACCTCGGGCAGCAGATCGTCGGACGGGCGGACACCGTTCTGCCTGACGGCGGCCAGCGCGGCGACGATCCGTGGATCGGGCGTCGGCAGACCCGTCCACGCGTCGCCGTCCGTCGCGTCGACGATCGCGGCGATCCTCCCTGCGATCCGCACCAGCGCGTCGTCGGCACCCCGCGCGAACGGCCGCCAGACCCAGTCCAGGGACTCGGGGGCGTAGGACGGCACAGGCCCGCCGCGCAGTTCCTCGGCGATCTCCGGGACGGTCAGCAGTTCACCCAGGCAGAAGGCGGTGGTGACGCGCACGTCCATCCTCGTGTGCTGCCAGAGCAGACCGGCCAGGGCGAGTGCGGCCTTGGGGGTCCGGATGGTCCACAGCGCGGTCACCGCCGAGGGATGCCCGACCGCCCGCTCCCGGAACGCGTCCACCGCGAGGTCGCCCATGTCCACCAGGGCGTACCAGGCCGGACCGGCCGGTTCGGCGATGGCCGCCAAGGTCTCCGCGGCCCTGGGAAGGTTGGTCTCGGCCAGGGCGTGGGCCGCGGCCCGGACCCGGTCGGGGTCGGCGTCCGCGCGTACGGTCTCGGCCAGGAAGTCGAAGACCTCCGCGCCCCGTCTGCGCCGGTCCCCCGCGACCAGGCCGAACGCGGCGATCACCGCCTCGTCCGTGACGGACACGCTGCCGAACGACTGCGAGGCATGGCCCAGCATCCGGCGGAAGTGGTCCAGGATCTCCTCCGCCGGACCGTCCTCGACGGTGTGCGCGTCGGCCAGGCACTGGAACGCCAGCACCTCGTCCCGCGCGAACACCTCCCGCACCACCTGGGTGCAGTCCCGGGGCTCGACCCCGCACCACAGCCGTACGGTCTCGCGCCAGGCGGCCGGATCGTCGTGGTAGCGGCGCAGCAGGCCCGTCGGGTTCGCGGCGAGGGCCACGGCCGCCAGATACTCCTGGAGGGTCAGATGGGCGAACTGGTACCGCTCGCCGTTGTCCACGGCCAGCAGCAGTCCGCTGCGGTGGACGATCTCGTTCAGGACCTCGTCGGCGGTGGCCGGATCGCGTTGCTGCCGTTCCAGCACGGCGCGGACGGTCTCCAGCACCCTGGCGTGGGGCAGGGCCAGCCGGTCGTGGGTCCCCGACGGGATGTCCTGGGCGACCAGGGCCAACTCCTGCAGGATCGCCTTCTTCAGGGGGAACGGGAACGCGGACTGGCGGCGGCGGTCGATCAGCAGGCTGTCGATGACCTGCCGGTAGAACTCGGCCCTGGTGTGCGGGAGGACCTGGTCCGTGTGGGCGTACACGAAGTCGTAGAGGTACGCGATCATCGTCAGCAGCAGCGGGTTGCGGGCCAGGGACATGATCTGCGGGGTGTCGCGGAGCGCGCCGAGGACCTGGTCGACCGTACGGGTCCGCTCGGCGGCGGTCGCCGTGCGCCAGGGCCAGCCGTTGAGGAAGCGGCGGATCAGATGCTCGTCGAAGTCCCGTACGCGGAGGGTCTGGCCGAAGGGCTCCGCGAACCAGCCCTCGTACACCGCGACCCGGCAGGTCACCACGGTCCGGCAGGAGGGGTATCTCTCCACGAACTCCTTCAGCAGTTCCACCGCCCGGGGCCGCAGGTCGGAGGAGACCTCGTCGAGGCCGTCGAAGTAGAGGGCGAGGTCGCCGCGGTCCAGCGCCCGGGCGACCCACTTGTCGGCGCCGGGGAAGTCGTGCCGTGCGAAGTGCTGGACGATGTGCTGTTCCAGGGTGAGTTCGGGAGCCTTGTTGAGGCGGTGGAGTTCCAGCAGGACGGGGATGTCGCGCAGCTCGCCGAGGTCGACGCGGGGGCGGGGGGCGCGGCGGCCGGGGGTGGCCTGCCCGTCGGGGGAGCCGATCGCATCAGGGTGGTGCGGGTCGCGGATGCGCTGCCGGGCCCACATCAGCACCTGGTGCCGCAGCAGCATCGTCTTGCCCGAGCCGGGGACACCGAGGACCACGCTGTGCCGCTCAGCCCGGAGGTCGGCGGCGAGTTCGCCGGGGGTGCCGTCCGTGCGGGCGCCGCGCAGGGGGACGTACACCGACTCCATCGGGAGCTTGAGGTCGTCGTCGATCTGGAAGGAGACGGCGAACCGGCGGTGGCGCTCGTACAGGGCGCGGGTGTACTTCGCGAGAGCGGTACGGCGGAACAGGGCGCTGTCGGCGAGGCGTGCGTAGACGAAGTCCAGGACCAGCTTGAGCCTGTCGACGATCCAGTCCTTGAGGGCGAGCACGAGGATGCCGAGGAGAAAGCCCCCGACGCCGATCGGCCAGCCGGTCAGCAGATCCCCGTCCCCCATCGAGCCCTCCCCCTGAGCCTTGTGTGCCCCGTGGGCGTCCTGCGTACCCCACCAGGCACACAAAATGACCGTGCCCTTCCAAAACCACCGTGTTATGCGCACGGAATTACGACATTCACACCTAACTTGGATGCGTGCTGTACGGAATCCTCGCCTCCGCGTCTGCCCTGGTGCTGACCGCTGTTCTCGCGGCGGTCGTGCGTGTTCCCGCGCTGCGGTTCGGGGTCGTGGAGCGTCGGCGGATGCGGCCGGTGCCGTTGCTCGGGGGCCTGGCGGTGATCGGCGGGGTCGGGGGTGTGGCGTGGTTCGGGGAGTGGAGCGGGGTCGCTCCGCTGGGGGTGGAGGGGGCGCGTCTGCTGGTGGCCGGAGCGGCCGTGGGCGGGCTGGGGCTGGTCGGGGATCTGTGGGGGCTGCCGGTGGTGCCGCGCGCGGTGGGGATCGCCTGTGCGGCCGCGTTCGTGGTGCCGTACGAGGAGACCGGGGTGCTGGGCGGGGCGGCGGGGGTGGTGTGGATCGTGCTGGTGGTGCACGGCTTCAAGGGGCTGGGGCGCCCGGACGGCGTTCTGGGGGTCGTGGGTGTGGTGACCGCGTTCGCGCTCAGCGCCTGTGCCGCCGCCGAGGTCGTCGACGGGCTCGCGGCGCTGCTCAGCGTCCTGGCCGCCGCGCTCACCGGGTTCCTCATGCGGAACTGGCCGCCCGCGCGGGTCGCGCTCGGCGAGTGCGGGGCGTTGTTCGTGGGGTTTCTGCTCGCGGGCGGTGTCGTACAGGTGTACGCGTACGCCATGGAGCACGGGGTCGGCATCGGGGCGCCGTTCGCGCTGACCGCGCTGGTGAGCGCCGACGCGGTGCTGGTCGTGGTGTCGCGCAGGCTCGCCGGGCGGGAGCTGTGGCGCAGCGGGCCGGATCATCTCGCGCACCGGTTGCGGAGGTTGGGGCTGACGCCGGTGGGGGTGGTGGTCGTGCTGGGGGTGGCGGCGGTCGCCTCGGTGGGGGTCGGGGTGGCCGTCCACATGGTGTGGATGGCCGGGAGTGGGGTGTGGTGGGTGGTGGGGTGCGCGGTGGTGGTCGTGGCCGGGTTGCTGAGGGTGCAGGTGTACGGGGTGGGTCCACGCCCCCGCCGCCCCTACCCGTTCCCGTCCCCCGGGGGCTCCGCCGCCCCCGGCCCCCGACACCGGCCCGAGACGCTGGCGGTCCGGCGGCGGGTGGGGTGAGGGGCGGGTGAGGGTGAGAGAGGGGACGGGGGTGAGAGGCGGGCCGGGGTTGCTGGGAAACCCCTGGTTCCGGTGTCGGTCGGTGGCCATGATGGGCGTATGGATGATCAGGAACTGCCCGTGGGAGCCGCCCGCGCGTTGCCGGCCGCTGTGGACACTCAGGCGTTGCTCGCCCTGGCCGAGGGCCATCACGGGCGGGCGGTACGGCCGATGGGGGCGCGGGAGGCCGGCGGCCACCTGGTCAAGGTGTACGCCGTCGAGGCACCCGGCCGGGAGGTGACGGAGCGGGACGCCGACACGGCCCTTGGGATCGCCGGGGCGCATCTCGAACTCGGGCCCGCCCGGGGGTCGTTGGGCCTCGCCGTGGTGATCGTGCACGCGGGCGGGGACGGCGACTACGTCCTCGTCCACACCTGGATCGAGGGCTATATGTCCGACCTCGCGGTGTTCACGGGACCGGCCGGGAAGCCCGAACTGCTGCGGCCGGGGCGGACCGGGCTGGCCCCCTGTGTCTGGGAGGCGGCCGTCCTCGCCCACGAACGCGACGCCTTCTCCCAGCATGTCCTGGACGGCGAGGGCCCGATCCCCGACCGGTTGACGGCCTGGCGGGACGATGTGCTGGGGGGCGACCGCCGATGAGCGGCGACGTGCCCGCGCGAGAGGGACATGCCGACGGGAGCCGGGTGACCGGCGACGACCTGGCGACGGGGGACGGACCGGCGACCGGGGACGGCCCGGCGACAGCCGAGGGCTTGGCGACAGCCGAGGGCCTGGCGACAGCTGAGGACCTGACGACCAGGGACGGATCGACGACCGGGGACGGCCCGGCGACAGCTGAGGGCTTGGCGACAGCCGAGGGCCTGGTGACCGGCGACGGACCGGCGACCAGGGGCGGACCAGCAACCGGCACCAGACCGACGACCGGCGACCGCCCGGCGACAGCCGAAGGCCTGGTGACCGGCGACGGACCGACGACCGGCGACGGACCGGCGACCAGGGGCGGACTGGTGACCAAAGGCGGACCAGCAACCGGCACCAGACCGACGACCGGCGACGGCCCGGCGACAGCCGAGGGCCTGGCGACCGGCGACGGACCGACGACCAGCGACGACCCGGCGACCAGCGACGGCCCGGTGACCAAAGGCGGACCGGCGACCAGCGACGGCCCGGTGACCAAGGGCGGACCGGCAACCGGCACCAGACCGGCGGCCGGCGACCGCCCGGCGGTTGCCGAGGGCTTGGTGGCTGCCGCCGCTCCGATGGCTGCTGTCGCTCCGGCGACCCCCACCACCCCACCCACCACCCCCGCGCCCCTCTCCCCCACCACCCCCTCCGTCCGCCACGCCCGCCCGGGCGATCTCCCCCGGATCGTCGAGCTGGCCGCCGAGCACGCCCTCTACGAACGCGCAGCCCCGCCGGTGCCGGACCTCGCGGAGCGGCTGGCCGTGCTGCTCTTCGGCACCGCGGCACCACGGCTGCGCTGCCTCGTGGCGGAACTGCCCGGCGGCGAGGTCGTCGGCTACGCCACCTGCTCGCCCGAACTCTCCACCTGGCAGGGCCGCGAGTACCTCCACATGGACTGCCTCTTCCTCCGCTCCGACAGCCGTGGCTCGGGTCTCGGCGCGCTCCTCATGGACACCGTGGCCGCCGAGGCCCGCGCCCTCGGCCTCGACGAGGTCCAGTGGCAGACGCCCACCTGGAACGAGGGCGCGATCCGCTTCTACGACCGCCTCGGCGCCCGCGCCAAGGAGAAGCTGCGCTACAGCCTGACGCCGATGCCGGACTGACCCCGCCGACCACACCACCCCCGAGCCACCACGCGCCCAACGCCCCCAAGAACCAACACCCCCCCTCGCCCCCTCACCCCCCAACAACCCCAAAAATTCTTCGAACTCCCGTACAACCCTCCCCCACCCCCACCGGTCTCCTGTAAGCCACCCCGGCCCGCCCACGAGCGCGGCGGCGCCGGCCGGCACCACATCGACTGCGGGGGTCCATGTGCGGGCTCCCGCGTGCAGCAGGAGACTCCCGCATGCGCAAGCAGCACCACCTGCGACTCGCCCTCGCGACGGCCACGACGGTCGCGCTGACGGGCGGTCTGCTGACGTTCTCGGCCGCGTCGGCGACGGCGGCCGACGGCGTGCTCCACACCCGGGCGGACTTCAACGGCGACGGCATCGGCGATGTCGCGTTCTCGGCCGGCAACGCCACCGTCGGCGGCAAGAAGGACGCCGGGCAGATCGTCGCCCTGTACGGCTCCAAGAGTGGCCTGACCGCCGCGAAGCGCACCACGATCAGCCAGAACACCACGGGCATCCCCGACTCGGCCGAGACCGGCGACCGCTTCGGCTGGGTCAGCGCCTACGGCGACTTCAACGACGACGGCTACGACGACCTGGCCGTCTCCGCCTACCTGGACAGTGTGGGCAAGGACGCCGACGGCGGCACCGTGACGGTCGTCTGGGGCTCGGCGAAGGGCCTGTCAGGCGGTACGACGATCAAGGACCCGGCGCCCTCGTCCCACACCAAGTGGGGCAAGTCCCTGGCCGCCGGCGACTTCGACGGCGACGGCAAGGAGGACCTGGCGGTCGGCCATTCCGGAAACAAGGTGTACGTCTTCTCCCGCGGCATCACCAAGTCCGGCGCGGCGGGCCGTACGTACACGATCAAGGCGAACATCCGGACGGGCAGCGACACGGGCGCGATGGTCCTCACGGCCGGTGACGTGAACGCCGACAAGAAGACCGACCTCATCGTCAACGGCTACGAGACCGACAGCTCGACCGGCTGGGACACCAACTTCTACTTCCCGGGTTCGTCCGACGGCCTGCGCGCGAGCGGCGTCAAGGAGCTGAAGCGCGGCTACATCAGCGGTATCGCCGACATCAACGGCGACGGCTACGGCGACATCGTCACCGGCCAGGAGTGGGACCCGACCGAGGGCAACCCGTCCGGCGCGGCCAAGGGCGGCAAGGTGCACATCGTGTACGGCACCGGCTCCGGGCCCGGCAAGGCGGTCGCCGTCACCCAGAACAGCGGAAGCGTGCCCGACTCGTCCGAGTCCGGCGACCACTTCGGCGGCGAGCTGTCGCTCGGCGACATCAACGGCGACGGGTACGCCGACCTGGCGGTGGGCGCGTACGCCGAGGACGTGAACGGAAAGAGCGACGCGGGCGCCGTGACCGTGCTGTACGGCTCGCGTTCCGGCATCAACCTCAAGTCGAACGCCCAGTACTTCACGCAGAACCGGGCCGGTGTCCCCGACTCGGCGGAGAAGGGCGACATCTTCGGTTCCGACGTGAAGCTCACCGACGTCACGGCCGACGGCAAGGCGGACCTCGTCATCGGCGCGATGGGCGAGAACACGCTCAACGGCTCCCTGACCTACCTCCGCTCCGACGGCAAGCGCATCACCACCTCCGGCGCCCGCCTGTTCGGCCCCAAGGGCCTCGGCATCTCCACGACCGGAGACGCGAGGCTGGGCGGCAACGCCGCGAACTGAGTCCGACGCCCTGTCGCGCCCCGCGCCGATGGAAAAGCAGGCCGCAGGCCGCTTTTCCAGGGGCGCGGGGAACTGCGCGACAAGCCCCCACCACCCGCAGCCGCGAAACAAGCCCCACCACCCCACCCAATAGGCGACTGCACCCCACTCCACTTCCCCTCCCGGAGCCCCCATTGCGCACACGCCCACACCTCCCCTCAGCCGGCCTCCTGGCCACCACCCTGCTGGCAAGCACCCTCACCCTCGCGGCCCCCGCCTCCGCCGCCCCCGCCAAATACGCCGACGACTTCAACGGCGACGGCCACCGCGACTACGCGGCGTTCGCGTACGGCCGCGACCTGGACGAGAGCAAGGGCGGCGGCGTCCTGGTCACGTTCGGCACGGCGAACGGCCCCGGCACGAAGACCCAGTTCATCTCGCAGGCGAGCGCCGGCGTCCCCGGCGCCGACGAGACCGACGACTTCTTCGGCGAGTTCCGTACGGCGGCCGACTTCAACAAGGACGGCTACGGCGACCTCGCGGTGTCCGCGAACGGCGAGGACGTGACCGGCGCGAAGAACAGCGGCACGGTGACGATCCTGTGGGGCTCGTCGAAGGGCCTCTCCGGCGGCACGACCGTCCCGAACAAGGGCCCGAAGGGCGTCGCCGGCCGCGCCTCCGACCTGGCGACCGGCGACTTCAACGGCGACGGCAAGCAGGACCTGGCCCTGATCCGCGACAACAAGGCGTACGTCTACCGGGGTTCGATCTCGAAGTCGGGCGTCAAGGGCACGGTGACGGTCCTCGACAAGTCGAACTCCCCCTTCTACGCCACCGCGTTGATCCCCGGAAAGGTCAACAAGGACGGCAAGACGGACCTGGTCGTGATCGGCGACGTGGTGACGGACACGACGCTCGCGTCGGACGCGTGGTTCATCGCGGGCGGCGAGAAGAAGCTGTACCCCGGCAAGACCCTGCGCATCGAGTCGATCAAGTCGAACGGCGGCCAGGCCGACCGTGGCGGAGACGGCCTGATCGCCGACTTCAACAAGGACGGCTACGGCGACATCGCCATCGGAACCCCGCTGTACGACAAGTACAAGGGCCGGGTGACGGTGTGGTACGGCTCGGCCTCGGGCCCCTCCAGGTCGGCCCGCTTCACCCAGTCCACCACCGGCATCAAGGACACCCCGGAGGCGGACGACTCCTTCGGCGCGTCCCTGTCCGCCGGCGACGTGAACGGCGACGGTTACCGCGACCTGGCGATCGGCGTGTACGGCGAGACGCTGAGCGGGAAGTCGTACGCGGGCGCGGTCCACGTACTGAAGGGCACCAAGTCGGGCCTGACGGGGACGGGTGCGCAGTGGTTCGCCCGCAACACCCAAGGCGTCCCCGGCGACCTGACCTCGGACGACACCTTCGGCGGCACGGTCCGCCTGCGCGACACCAACCGCGACGGCAAGGCCGACCTGTACGTGACCGCGAACTACGGCTCGGTCCTGCTGAGGGGCTCGACGAAGGGCATCACGACGACGGGCGCCCAGTCGGTGAAGGGCGACATCATCGCGGGGATGCTCCAGCCGTAACACGGGCCACCGGGAAGTACGCGAGAAAGCCCGGTGAACTGGGTACGGAGACAAGACCCGACTGGAGGCGTACGACACGGGGGTGGGGTCGGTGGAGGGCAGACGGCGCGCGCTCAGAGTGCTGGGTCTCGGGGCCCTGACGCTGGGCCTCGGTGTGACGGGCAACCAGGTCCTGAACGACGGCGACCTCAGCTGGACCTGGTTGTACGTCTCCTACGCGGTGGCGGTGGTGACCCTCCTCCACTCGGAGCTGGGCCCCACCCCGCCGCCCGCCCCGGCCCCCGCTCCCCGAGGCCGCCGGAGGGTCTACCTCCGTCAACTGCGCGCCGGCGTACGCGACATGGAGACGGTCGGCATCGCGACACAGAGCGAGTTCGTGTTCCGGATGCGCCAGGTGTACGTGGATGTGACCGTGGTCCCGCAGCCGTTGCACAACGCGGCGCGGGAACCGTATCTGGGCTCGGTGACCGGCGGTGAACGCCGAACCCTGGAGTCGGTGCTCCGAGCCGCCGACCGGGGCGAGGCCTCCCGCGTCCTGGCGGTGATCGGCGGCCCCGGCTCGGGCAAGACGACGCTGGCCCGCAACACGGCCCTGGAACTCTGCCGCCACAACTGGCGCCTGTGGAGACGCCGTCTGCCGGTCCTGCTCTACCTCCGCGACCACACCACGACCCTTCTCTCCGACGACCCGCCGCCCCTGGAATCGGTCGCGGTCTCCGCCGGCTGGCTGGAGGGCAAGGTCGCGGAACGCTGGCTGAACCGCCGGCTCGACCGGGGCGGATGCGTGGTCCTCCTCGACGGCCTGGACGAGGTGGCCGCCCGCGAGGACCGCGAGAAGGTGGTCGGCTGGGTCACCCGCCAGATCCAGCGCCACCCGAACAACACGTACGTGGTCACCTCCCGCCCCCACGGCTACGAGACGAACCCGCTGCCCGGCGCGGAGGTCCTCCAGGTACGCCGGTTCACCTGGCAGCAGATCGACCAGTTCCTGCGCCAGTGGTCGTACGCGACGGAGAGCCGAGCCCGGGGCGGCACCGGCCGCGAGGTCCGCCTCGCCGCCGACCGCAACGCCGCCGATCTGCTCGCCCGCCTCCGCAAACAGGGCGCTCTCTACGACCTCGCCGCCAACCCCCTCCTTCTGACGATGACGGCGAACGTCCACCGCTACCGAGGCCAACTCCCCGGCAGCCGCGCCGAGTTGTACGCCGAGATGGCCGACGTCCTCCTCCACCGCCGCTCCGAGGCCCGGGGCCTGCGGGACGCCACCGGCCTCGGCGGCCAGCACAAACAGCACGTCGCCCAGCACCTCGCGCTGGCCATGATGAAGGCGAAGGTCAGGGACTGGCCCCTACGGGAAGCGGCCCGGGCGATCCGCCGGGCACTGCGGCAGGTCCCGGGCGGTGTCACCGCCGAGGTCTTCCTGGAGGAGGCCCGCAAGAGCGGCCTCCTCGTCGAACGCGAACACGGCGTCCACGGCTTCGCCCATCTCACCCTTCAGGAGTATCTGGCCGCCGCCCAACTCAGCACTCCCCGCGCCGACATCACCTCGATCGACGGCATCGTCGACGACCCCTGGTGGCGCGAGACGGTCCTGCTCTGGGCAGCGGGCAACGACGCGACCCCCGTCGTCACGGCCTGCCTCACCCGAGGCACGGTCCCGGCCCTCGCCCTGGCCTTCGACTGCGCCGTCCCGGCGAGAACCGTCGACCCGGACGTCAGGGACGAACTCGACGCCCTGCTCACCTCCGAGGCGTCCCCCGACCCCGCCCGCCAACGCCTCCTCACCGGAATCCTGGCGACCCGCACCCTGCGCGAGCAGATCCAACTCAACGACACGACCGCGCTGTGCGCGAGCGCCGTACCGCGCGATCTCTACGAGCAGTTCGTCCGCCATGAGCAGGAGGCCGGGCTCCATCATCCGCGGCTCGGCCAGACGGACGACTCGTCCCGCCCCGGCCCGCGTCCACTGGCCGTGGGCATGCAGGCCGGAGACGCCGAAGGCTTCGTCGACTGGCTCAACACCGTCACCGAGGAGCCCGCGTACCGCCTGCCCACACCGGACGAACTCCGCGATCCCGCCGCGGCGATGGCGGCGGACCTCACCCGCCACACCGTCTGGGCCCAGGGCGACCTCGGTCCGATCCTCCACCAGCCGCAGGGTGTGTCATGGCCCTACACACCCGTCTTCGATTCGCTCGCGCACATACCGGCCTCCGATCTCCAACTGCTCAAGCCCTACCTCGAACTCGTGGGTATGGAGCCCGCGCAACGAGCACGGGTGGAACACTGGGCCAGGGCCCTGAGCATGGCCCTCAAGCGGGCCCCGGACCTTCGCGATTCGGCTCAGCTCGCCGCCTTGGAGCTGCCGCTCACCATCGCCACCGCGCTCGCCCTCGACTTCGCCCTGGCCCATACCGTTGACTTCGCACGCCATCTCGATTCCACGTTCGGCCCGTTCGTGGGCACCGTTCCCGCCCTGGTCTTCGCCTCGCACCCGAGCCCCGACTACAAACGCAACTTCGACCGTGTCGTCGGCCTCGCCGAAGCCCTCGTCCCCGCCACCGGCCTCTTCTCGGACCTCGGCCTTCATATCGGCCTTGAGCCCTCGCTGATCGCCGGCTCATTCATCGGTCTGGACCGGCGAACCGCCCTCGCCCTCGCCACCCAGGCCACCAACCAACTCGGCATCGCGCGCGGGCGGTGCCTGTCCCACGCCCGTAACCTGGACCCCGACCTCGCGACACATCGCGACGCCGACTTCCTCCCCGACCGCGACCACGCCCTGGCGCGCGCTCGTACGCTCGACCTCGGGGCGGGGCTTCCCCCCGTCCTCGAACTCACCTCCGAGCGGGCCGCCTACCTCGGCAACGACTTCTCCGTCACCCTGGACCCGCTGCTTGCTCTCGACCTCGTCCTCGATGTCGACCGGCATCATCGGGGAGGCATGGTCAACGTCGCCCTGATGGCTCTGCGCGGCCTGCTCGACACCATGCCCCGCCGTATCGCCACCGGGCCATCCGTCATGGAGAGCCTGAACAGCCATGCGACGCGCACGGCCCAGTGGCGGCGAAGAGCCGGAGTGCGCAGTCCGGAGAATCCGGTCCAGCATCTTCGCGCCGCACGCCGCCTCCTTCCAGAAACCGACGCAGCCGGCCCCGAACTCACCCGGACACGGGCGCTCATCACCGCCGCCGTGGAACTTCTCACCGCCATGCACGACCGAAGAACACCCACCGACGCCCGGGTACTCGCCTGCGCTCGCACGACGGTGCTGGCCGCCCTCTCGACCATGTCACCGGACGACGTGACGCTTCGGGCAGCCGTCCAAGCACTGCTCACGACCTACGACAGCCTCCTCGCCCTGGACCACGCCGACCCAACCCTGGACATCCCCAACCAGATCCTCCTCATAGCCCGCACCCAGCCCTAGCCACACCCGTCGAGGGATACGAATCCGGTTACCCCGCCCGAGCGAACGTCACATGTGTCACCCCGCTCGGCGAGGACACGGCCTCCACCTCGTACTCCTTCTCGACACCCTCCAACCCACCCGGTCCACCCGGTCCACCCGGCCCGTCCCAGAGCCGTACCCCCCGGCCCAGCAGGATCGGCACCACCACGACATGCAGATGGTCGATGAGCCCGGCGGCGAGGAAGTCCCGGATCACGGTGGCCCCGCCGCCGAGACGTACGTCCTGGCCGCCCGCCGCCTCACGGGCCGCGTCGAGCGCCTCGGCGGGCGAGGCGTCCAGGAAGTGGAACGTCGTACCGCCCTCCATCTCGATCGACGGACGGGGGTGGTGCGTGAGGACGAAGGTCGGCGTGTGGAAGGGCGGATTCGGCCCCCACCAGCCCTTCCACTCCGGGTCCTCGTGCCATCCGGGGTAACCGAACTTCCCCGCGCCCATGATCTCCGCACCGATCCCGGGCTCGTGCTGCCGTACGAACACATCGTCGAGACCACTGGACCCCCCGGGCTCACCCACCCTCTCGCGCCACCACTTGGTCGCGAACATCCACTCGTGCAGCCGTTCCCCGGCGTGCCCGAACGGCGCGTCACGGCTCAGCCCCTCACCGGTACCGAAGCCGTCCAGAGAGATGGAGAAGTTATGAACACGGACAAGCGACATGACCGAACTCCCTTCCGCCACAGCCCTTCCATGGGCTTTCCACGGACCACCTACAGACCGCCTACAGACCGCCTACGGCCCCTCTGTAGCCCTTCCGCAGCCCTTCTGCCACCCCTTCCGCCATCCCCTCCGCCGCCCTTCCGCGGCTCTTCTGGCCGCCCACCACCCCGCGCCCCCGCATCGCCTGGCTCCCCACCACGACCCGGCCCTCCCCCACGCCCGGTCCCCCACCCCGTCGCCCCCGCGCGCTGACCAGCGGATACGAGGTGACGACGAATCCGGGGTCGTCCAACAGCTCCATGAACCGGCGCAGTTCACCGTCCCCGAGCCAGGTGTCGCCGATCCGCGTCGCGCCGATCCGGACCTCCGCCTCCCCCGTCCGCCGCGCCGTCTGTTCGATGTTGGCGCGGTGGAGCCGGATGCCCTCGCCGCCGCCGGCCCAGGTCTCGGCGTAGGTCGTCGCGGTGACGCCCTCCAACCCGGCGCGGATCATCTCGCCGACGACACTCCGCCCCCACAACGGCTCGGCCCCGACGCTCTCCAGCGCCTGGAGCAGCGCCGCGTGCACCCGCTCGAAGAGCACACCGGCCTCGTCGTCGGGCGCGGCGAGCACCGGGGTCCAGCCGCAGTCGAACTCCTCCAGCACCAGCCAGCCACCGGGTCTCAGGGCGGAGACCAGCCGCTCCAATACCCGTAGCCGCTCCGGCAGATGGACGAGGACGAGCCGGGCGTGCACGAGGTCGAAGCCGTCGTCGGGCATCGGGTCGCGGGTGATGTCGTGGGCCAACAGCCGTACATTTGCGGGCAGTTGCCTCTGCACAGCCCAACGGGGGTCCAGGTCGGTGACGATGACCTCCCCGTCCGCCCCGACCCGCTCCCCCAGCCAGGCCCCGACCGAACCGGCCCCGCCCCCGACCTCCAGGCATCTCCAGCCCGCCCCCACCCCGGTGAGCCCCAACGTCCTGCGCGACCAGGGGTCGTACCGCGATTCCAGGACCGAGAAGCGCTCCTTCGCCTGATCGTCCGCGTTGTCGAACAGGTAGCGCGTCATGGGCGCCCTCCCCTTCCGTACGAGCCGCACGGGCTCCCGCCCGCCCGATGGCGATCCACCGCGATCCTCACACTGCGAACGCAACTCTTTGCAGAGCGTAATGAATCGGCGAGAAGGCGACGGAAGTGCGCCCGCTCGCACACCGGGCGCGCTCGCGACTACGGCCGACCGCGCGGATAATTTTCCCCATAGAGCTGAATATCCCCTGATATCAGGCAATTCGCAGCGCGCGATCTCGCGTCGAACCGTCGCGCATGGCGCTGTCGCACCGTCGCGCCGTCGCGCATCGCGCTTCGCGTCACATGCCCCGTCGACCCATGGAAACCCGGTGATCCTCATGGCCGAGCACCCCCACGCCACTCTCGTCCGCAAGGGCTACGACGCCTTCTCACGCGGCGACATGGACACCCTGCGCACCCTGATGACCTCGGACTGCGCCCACCACGTACCCGGCGGCAACCCGCTCTCCGGCGACTACAAGGGCCAGGACAACGTCCTGGAGCTGTACCGCAGGCTCTTCGAGGAGACCGGCGGCACCTTCCAGGCGGACCTGAAGCACGTCCTCGTCGACGGCCGCGGCCACGCCGTCTCCATGCACCTCTACAGAGCCGAACGCGGCGGCAAGCGGATCGAGCAGTACGGCGCCCTGATCTTCCGCATCGTCGGCGACAAGATCACGGACATCGACGAGTGCGAGACGGACATCGAAGAGGCCGACGCGTTCTGGTCGTAGGGGCAGCCCAGGGACAGCCACGGGCGCCAGGGACAGCCAAGGGCGCCAGGGGCAGCCGTCGGCGACCGCTCCGCGGCGGGACCCTGACGGCCCCTGACTCACACCCTGACTCACCCGCTGACGAACCCTTAGGGGATGTCACAGCTCGGCCGCAAAGCCGGACCGGTTCCCCCCGGTCCGGCACACCGGTCGCCGGGACCAGGTACGTTCGATGGCGTGGCTGGATTCAGGATCGGACGCGGCCGGGACAACGGCGCTCCTCAAGCGCGACCGCACAACCCCCCGTACGGACGGCAGGCCCCGCAGGCCGGCGGCCCGTCGTACGGCTACCCCCAGACGCCCCCCGGGCCGCCGTACGGCGGAACCCAGGGCGGAGGCTGGCCCCAGACGCACGGCGGCGGCCGCCCGGGCGGCTATGGCAACCACGGCCGTCCGGGGAACCACGGCAACCACGGTGAGCCCGAGTACTTCGGCGACGACGGCGCCCACCCGGGTGCCCAAGCGGACCCGTACGCGGCCAACGACCCCGGCCACACCCAGACGTTCGCGGTCGGCGAGGACCCGTACCACCAGAGCGACACCTACCGCGCGGGCAACGCCCCGGCGGCCCCGGTCGGTCCGCGCCTCGGCTGGAAGGCCCTGCTCAAGGGCATCGTGACCAGCCCGAGCCAGACGTTCATGGCCATGCGGGACTACGCGATGTGGGGCCCGGCCCTGATCGTGACGTTCCTGTACGGCCTGCTGGCGGTCTTCGGCTTCGACACGGCCCGCGAGGACGCGATCAACGCGACCCTGTCGAACGCCATACCGATCGTCCTCGTCACCGCCGTGACCATGGTCGTCAGTACGTTCATCCTGGGCGTGGTCACCCACACCCTGGCCCGTCAGCTCGGTGGTGACGGCGCCTGGCAGCCCACGGTCGGCCTCTCCATGCTGATCATGGCCCTGACCGACGCGCCCCGGCTGGTCGTCGCGATGTTCGCGGGCGGCGACGCCTCGTTCGTCCAGATCCTCGGCTGGATCACCTGGGTGGCCGCCGGCGCCCTCCTCACCCTGATGGTCTCCAAGTCCCACGACCTCCCCTGGCCGAAGGCCCTGGGCGCCTCGGCGATCCAGCTGGTCGCGATCCTGTCGCTGATCAAGCTGGGCACGTTCTAGGGACGACGCGCGACGCACATACGTATAGGGCCCCCGGCGGTGAACAACCGCCGGGGGCCCTACGCGTATGAGTACGGCCGCTCTCAGGCGTCGAGAACCTGCCCGGCTCTCCGCACGACCGGCGCCTCGACGCTCCAGGGAAAGTTGATCCACTCGTCGGTCCGCTTCCACACGTACTCGCACTTCACGAGAGAGTGGGACTTCTCATAGATCACGGCGGAGCGGACCTCGGCGACGGCGTCGAGGCAGAAGTCGCGGACGAGCTTCAGCGTCTTCCCGGTGTCGGCGACATCGTCCGCGATCAGCACCTTCTTGTCGGTGAAGTCGATGGCGTTCGGGACGGGCGCGAGCATGACGGGCATGTCGAGGGTGGTGCCCACACCCGTATAGAACTCGACGTTGACCAGATGCAGATTCTTGCAGTCGAGGGCGTAGGCGAGCCCGCCGGCGACGAAGACGCCGCCGCGCGCGATGCTGAGGATGATGTCCGGCTCGTACCCGTCATCGGCGATGACCTGCGCGAGCTCACGCACGGCGGAGCCGAAGAGGTCGTAACTGAGGTTCTCTCGCACCTGGACGGCGTGGGACCCCTCGGACACCGGGGATTGCGGCTGCTGGGACATGCTCTGGGACATGCTCACACCTGGGTCCGGTGGAAGTTGCGGAAGGACCGGGAGGCGGTCGGCCCCCGCTGCCCCTGGTAGCGCGACCCGTACCGCTCGCTGCCGTACGGATGCTCGGCCGGCGAACTGAGCCGGAACATGCACAGCTGCCCGATCTTCATCCCCGGCCAGAGCTTGATGGGAAGCGTCGCGAGATTCGACAGCTCCAAGGTCACATGCCCGGAGAAGCCGGGATCGATGAACCCGGCGGTGGAGTGCGTGACGAGCCCGAGCCGCCCGAGAGAACTCTTCCCCTCCAGCCGGGAAGCGAGATCGTCGGGCAGTGTGATGACCTCATAGGTACTGGCGAGCACGAACTCCCCGGGGTGCAGGATGAACGGCTCGTCCCCCTCCGGCTCCACGAGCCGCGTCAGATCGGCCTGCTCGATGGCGGGATCGATATGGGGGTAACGGTGATTCTCGAACACCCGGAAGAACCGATCGAGCCGGACGTCGATGCTCGACGGCTGCACCATGGTTTCGTCGTACGGTTCGATCCGCACCCGGCCTGCGTCGATCTCGGCCCGGATGTCCTTGTCTGAGAGAAGCACGCCCCGAGGATACGCAAAGACGAGGGGCGGCGGTCACACGACCACCGCCCCCAAGCTACTGCTACCGCACTACTACCGCTGCTACGACCGCTGTCGCTACCGCTTCTCCAAGGCGACCGGCACGACATTGCGGAGCCGGGCGCAGCGAGGACAGCGGATGAGCCGACCGGGACCGAGGCGCTCGGCCTGCTGCATCGGGAACGAAGCGGTGCTGAACACGTGCCCATCGGCACAACGGACGACGGTGCGCTCCATCAAGTCCAAGAGTCCCTTCCCCAAGAGCCGCGTCTGATGGCCGACCTGACGTCGACCGGACGACGAAAGCCACATTACGGGATGAAAGGGACGGCCCTCCAGGCGGCACTCCGAGTCCCCCGAAGGCCCACCCAGACCCTCTTCCCCGCCCCCACCGTACGCCCCAACTCCCGCCCACCGCAGCCCCGTCCCCACCCCCGAAACAACCTCGGGCCCCACGCCTTCAACACGGGGGCCCGACATGAGGTAAAGTAACGACGCGTCCCGACACCGGCACGAACCGGCGTCTTACGCGGGTGTAGTTTAATGGTAGAACATCAGCTTCCCAAGCTGAGAGCGCGAGTTCGATTCTCGTCACCCGCTCCACGCGAAACCCCCAGGTCAGAGACCCGGGGGTTCTTTGTTGTCTAGACCAGTGGGCGGCGTGCGCACCACAACCGCACCATAAGGTCGCCGCTAGCTTCCAGTGGCCTCCTCGTTGTGGTGCGCACCGTTGCCCTTGTGGTGCTTCGCACGCTCGGCCCGGACCATGTCGTCGAGCCCGGCCGCCACGTCCCGCTGCCGCTCCTCATCCGAGTGCTGATAGATCAGCGCGGCCTTCTCGGAGGACTGCCCAGCCCGAACCATCGTGTCCTTCAGGGTCGCGCCGGAACGGGTCGAGAGCGTGTGTCCGGTGTGACGAAGGTCGTAAAAGCGAAAGCCGTCCGGGAGGCCGACAACTGCGCGAGCCCGCCGCCACTTCCGGCCGAACGAAGTCCGCCGAAACGGCGCCCCCTTCTCGCCGACGAAGACCAGGCCATCAGGTCCCTTCTCGGCGAACCAGGCGAGATGCTGCCTCACCTCCTTGTGCAGGAAGGCCGGGAGGACCACGGCCCGGACACCCGCGTCGGTTTTGGTCTCGCCAGGCGCACGCTTGCCGTTGGTCCGTTCCGGCTCAGCGATGCGGACGCGGATCACCAGCCTGTCGAGGTCGACGTCCCGGCGGCGGAGACCCGCGAGTTCTTCGGGACGCATCGGCCCGTACGCGCCGAGGTAGACCATGAGCCGCCAGCGGATACCGATCGCTTCGGCGAGCGCATCGACCTGGGCCACGGTGGCAATGCGCCGCTCGGCGGCCGACTCCTTCCCGCCACCCTTGATCCGGCATGGATTGCGACTGATCAGCTCGTCGTCGACGGCGGTCTCAAGGATGCCCTTGAGAAGGCGGTACGCCTTGGCGATGGTCGTCTTTGCCTTGGTGGTGCGTAGGCGCTCAGCGCGCCACTCACGGACGCGAGGAGCGGTGATCTCGTCCAGGTCGAGAGCGCCGAAGGTCGGGAGGATGTGGAGCCGTAGCAGGTCCTCGTAGAGGTCGACGGTGCGGACGGACAGCTCTCGCTCTTCGACCCACTTCTCGGCGTAGACACGGAAGTTGACCGCCCCGGCGTCGGGAGCGCGCCAGTCCCCACGCGTGAGATCTGCCTCTACCTGAGACAGCCAGACTTCCGCGTCCGTCTTGGTCTCGAAGGTCTCCTCTGCTCGGATGCGCTCACCATCGGGCCCGAGGTACGAAGCCGTCCAGCGGCCGGACCGGTACTGCCGCACCGCGCCGAAACGGCGTCTCCTGCCCTTCTTGTTGGCCATCAGGCGACCCTCCGAAGCCCGGCGCGGCGGGCCCTGATCGGCTCGACGGTGCGGGACTGGATGAACTCCTGGACCGCGCTTTCCGGGATGCGCACATGCCGGCCGAGCTTCACGTACCGGATGCGCCGCTCCTCGATCAGCCGCCGGGGGAACCGGGCGGTCGTGCCGAGCAGTTCGGCGACCTGGTCCACGGACAGGTAGCGGTCGTTCATGTGGTGGGTTCTCCTTCCGTTCCGGGGGCGGGTTCGAGGGATGCGGCAAGCCAGGCTTCGACGTCGGAGAGGCCGGTTCCGGCGAAGGACCAGTGGGCGAGGACGTATGTGGTGCCGTTCTCGCGGTCGGGGCCGTTGGCTGTTGTGGCTTGGGCGCGGCGCCATTCGGCGCGGGCGTTCCGGAGGGCGCCGAGGGTGGTGGAGTAGCGGCGGGACTTGGTGGAGAAGTGGCCGCGGAAGCCGAGCATGTGAGCCCAGGCGCGCAGGCGGAGGTGTTCGAGGTCTTTGCGGGCGCCGAGGGTCCAGGCGGTGCGGATGAGTTGGCGGGCGTGGTCGCTGATGTCGAGTTGGGCGAGTTCGGCGGCGAACTTCAGTGGGCGGTCGAGGGCGCCCGTCGCCGTTTCGGCGCCCTTGGTGGCGTACTTGGCGATGTACGCGGCGACCGCGCGCTCGGTCAGTTCATGGCCGTCGTTGAAGTCGGCCGAGCGGATGGTGCGTACGTCGAGTTGGCGGCCGAAGGTGAAGGTGTGGGCGCGGTCGTCGATGACCGGGCCGTCCACGCGGACCTTCGCGGCGGCGGTGCGGATGGCGTCGGTGAGGAGTTCGGCGGTGGCCCAGGGCGGGGGTGGGGTGTCGCCGCCGGTGGGGCCGTCGAGGCGGATGACGGCGTGGAAGTGGACGGCGCCGCGCTTTTGGTACTCGGCGACCTTGGCGAAGGACACGCGGGCGTGGTCGCGGAAGCGACGTTGTGAGAGGCCCGCGCGCTTGGCGACCTCCCGGCGGAGGTAGGTGGAGAAGCGTCGCCAGAGCGGACCTGCGTGGGCGTTCCAGAGAACGGCCGCTTCGTAGTCGTAGGTGTCCGGGGCGAGCGCGGTACCGAGTACGGCGTCCTCCTGGTCGTGCCGGGCACCGCAGCGGCAGGCACGTCCGCTGGAAGGGCGGTTGTGGACCGGGCCGAAGCTGGGGGCGGTGAACGTGGCGAAGACGCGAGGGTGGGCGGCGACCTGTTCGGGGATGCCCTTGCCGCCGCGCAGGCCACAGGTGATCAGGTGGAAGGTGTCGCGGCGGTAGACCTCGGAGCAGGCCGGGCAGCGGGTGGTGCGGCGGTTGTTGCAGCGGACGAGGAGGTTCCCGGCCGGGAGGTCGGTGGAGTCGAGGTGCTGGAGGATGCGGCCGATCTCGCCGGTTGTGGTGTCGAGGTCGTACTCGGTGCGGTGGCCGTCGAGGCGGATGGGGTGGGTGCAGCCGCCGAGTCCGGAGAGTTGGCGGAGGATACCGGGCAGGGTTCCGTGCCCGGCCAGCTTCGCGAGTTCCGGTAGCGGGGGCGGGGTGGTGCGGGTGAAGATGGCGGTCTCCTTCTGACTGGCTTGGTCAGGAGTGATGGCCCCGGGGCAGCAGATGCTTGGTCGTGTGTGCCGCCCCGGGGTTGCGGGCTCTGGTTAGGGCATGGCCAGGGGCCTTTTCTCATCTACTCGTCTAGACATGTTGGCCGTTTATGACGTCCACGCCGGAACGTGTGCCGGACTCGATGACGGGAGCGAGGAAGGTCTGTGAGAGCCAGAAGCCGAAGAGAGCGATCAGGACGACGACCCAGGGACGGACGCCGAGGAACTTGACCGCGCCCCAGGCGAAGAGGCCGAGGACGACGACGAGCGGAAGGCTGACGGTCACGGTGTGGAGGGTCCTTTCAACGGATCAGCGGACGGGGCAGCGGTGGGTACGGGCCGCCAACTCGGCGGCGGCGCGGCTGTCGTAGTCGGCGGAGAAGTTGCAGCGCGGGGCCGTACAGGCGGCGGTGTGCTTCTCGCGGCCCCGGCCGTCGTATGAGGTGCCGACCTGGACGGGGCCGATTCGGGTGACGTTGCGGAAGCGGCGGTTGGCGGACATCAGGCTTCCCTTCAGAGTTGGGCGGCGATGGCTTCGGCCAAGGGCGCGGGGACGCCCAGGCGGGCGCGGAGGGTTGGGGTGTCGATGGGGGTTCCAGTGCGGGTGCGGTGTTCGGCGGCGACCTTGCGGGCGTGTTCGACGAGGGCGGCCGGGACGGGGATGGCGGGGCGCTCGGGCGGCGGTGGCTCGATGGCCGGTTGTGCGGGCGGCTGTTCTCCTGGGGTGGGATCGGGCGCGTCCTCCTGGTCCACGGGGTCGTTCGTGTCCTTGGAGTCCGCGTCGGTCGTCGCGCGGTTGGAGTGGGCGAGGAGGGTCCCGCCGAGGAAGGCGACGGCGGGCCAGCCCGCGACGAGGATGCGAAGCCAGGCGGGTACGTCGCTCAGGTCGAGAAGGCCGGCGGTGGCGACGTTCGCGCCGAGGGAGGCGGCGAGCGCGATGACGAACCAGCACCACCCAGCCGCCTTTGCCTCACCGGACCGCAGTCGGCGCCAGGCGGCGACGAGCAGCAGGTCGACCGAGACCGGGTAGGCCCACGCCTTCCACCCGTCCTGACCCGCTGCCAGGGCGATGTCGTGCAGGTGGGCGAAGGACAGTGCGGCGGCGATGAGCGCCTGGACGAGCACCGCGTCGACACGTGCCAGTTGGGCGCGCATGATGCGGCTCCTTTTCTGGTTCAGGCATGGCAGGGGTAGGGACTTGGCGCGAGACGGTCACGCCGACCGGAGGGGAAGCGAGGCTCAGTCGGTCACCGGGCGCGGCTGCACTGCCGGGGCGGGGGACTCGACGGGGCGTACGGGCACGTAGGGCTGGAACGGCTTGAGCGCGGGCAGGTTGGGCACCAGGTGGGCCGACTCCCGGCAGATCTCGGCGGCGTCGCCGAGGGAGAGGTACGGGGTGCGGATGCGTGACCAGCCGCCGGAGGTGTCACCGGCCACGGCCAGGCCGGGCAGTTCGGGAGCGATGGCGCAGGCGGCGGAGACCGCCTCGGGGGCGATGTCGCCGAGTGCCATCTTCGCGGAGGCTTCGTCGTTGACGCGGTGGCAGACCCGGCC
>NZ_JBSFVY010000028.1:0-123614 GCF_053592555.1 Streptomyces sp. NPDC002643 | reverse complement strand
GCCCGGACCAGGTCCGGGCCACCGGGTCAGCGCGGCGCGTGGCTCAGGCCTTACGGACGGACAGCACCTGTGTGTTGGTGTGCTCCAGTACGCCTTCCAGGCCGTTCTCGACACCGAGGCCGGAGGCCTTGTGGCCGCCGAAGGGCACTTCCGGGTCCGGGATCGCCTCCTGGTTGATCCAGACGTTGCCGACCTCGATCCGCATGGCCAGTTCGGCGGCCGCCGCGGCGTCGCGGCTCCATACGGTGGCGCCGAGTCCGTACTCGGAGTCGTTGGCGCGGCGGACGACGTCGTCGACGTCCCGGAACCGCAGCAGGGGGACCACCGGGCCGAACGGCTCCTGGGTGACGATCGCCGCGTCCTCGGCGGGATCGTCCACCACGGTCGGGTGCACGAAGTAGCCGGGGCCCTCGGGGATCGCGCCCTCGACCAGCAACGTGGCGCCGGAACTCACGGTCTCCTTGATCAGGCCGACGACCTTCTCGTACTGCGCGCGGTTCTGGAGGGGGCCCAGCTGGACGCCGTCCTCCAGACCGTTGCCGACCTTGACCGACCGTGCCAGCTCGGCGAATCGCCCCGCGAACGCGTCGTAGACGTCCTCATGCACATAGACCCGTTTGGCGGCGATACAGGACTGACCGCTGTTGCCGAAGCAGGCCCAGAAGACCTGCGGCGCGACCTCGTCCACGTCCACGTCGGGCAGCACGATCGCGGCGTCGTTGCCGCCGAGTTCCAGGGTGACGCGGGAGAGGTTGCGGGCGGCGGAGGCCATGACCTTGCGGCCGGTCGCGCTGGAGCCGACGAAGGCGATCTTGCGGATGCCCGGATGTCCGGTGAGTCTCGGGCCGAGGCTGTCGCCACCGCTGATGACGTTGAGGACGCCGGGGGGTACGACGTCGGCCAGCAGCTCGCCGATGCGCAACGTGGTGAGCGGCGTGTTCGGCGAGGGCTTGAGCACGAGGGCGTTGCCGGCGAGCAGCGCAGGGGCGACCTTCTTGGCGGCGATGGCGACCGGCCAGTTCCACGGCACGATGCCGGCGACGACACCGAGCGGTACGCGGCGCACCCGGATGTGGTGGGTCCCGGTCTCGGTGACCTCGTCGTCCGGGAACTCCATGGCGGCGTGTGCGTCGAGCCAGGTGGCGAAGATCTGGATCTCCATGCGCGCGACGGGCAGCGGCTTGCCCTGCTCGCCGGTGAGCAGTACCGCCAGTTCCTCGCTGTGCGCGCGGACGGTCGCCGCGCAGGCGGCCAGCACGGCGCGACGCTCGTCCACAGTCGTGGAGCCCCAGGTCGCGAAGGCCTGTTGCGCGGCCGAGACGGCGGCGTCCAACTGGGCGTCGGTGGCGTCGGGGACGCGGCCGACGATCTCCTCGGTGGCGGGGTTCAGCACGCCCAGCGGGTCGCCTTCGGCGCCGACGAGCCGACCGCCGATGAGCATGCGATGGGTGGGTTCCGGGTGGGTCACTGACGTCACTTCCCTGATGAGTGGGCGTGTCTCCGGACAGGGGGAGGCGAAGGGAGGGAGACGCGGCGCGAGCGGGCGCGGCACGCGTGCGGGTGCGAAACCGCCGCGCCGGCCGGCCTGCGCACGCGAAATGTCCGCGCCGCCCGGCCGGGCGGCGCGGTTGCGGAGCGCGGAGGCTTCCGGCGGGCACTCGGCCGGACGCGGCCGGGAACGAGCGAAGGCCCACCGCCCGGGTGATCAGCGGACGCAGGCCTTCGTGCGCATCAGGAACGTTTCGAGGTAGTCGTCGTGCGGGATGCCCGCCGGCAGCCAGTGCGTCGGGTGGTCGCCGAGGTAGACGTTGGCGATGCTGGGCTCGCTCATGAGCCGGTCCACCAGCGTCTCGTCGTCGGTGACCGCGGTCAGCACGATGGTGTCCTTGAAGGGATCGATCCCGGCCTCCGGGCTCCACGGCGCCACCCACACACAAGGGAAGCGCAATTCGACGCGGGTCTGCGGGGCATCGGGGCGGGACACCTGGTGCACGGCGGGGCGCAGCGCCGCGGTGCCGTCCCCGAAGTCGTCGACGATCCCGTCGCCGCCCAGCCACGGGGTGGTGCCGGCGGCATGGGTCAGCAGGAGTCGCTCGATCCGGCGGGCATCCTCGATCGGGTGCACGGGCAGCACCGCCTTGGGGTCCTGCGGCGGCAGGCTGGGCATGAGGGCGAGCCGTTCGGCGATCGCCTGTGCCACCGGTGCCGGGTCGCCCTCGACGAACACCGTGCTGGTGTTGATGCACGCGGTACCGGCGTGGCCGCCGACCGAGGAGACGATGGTGTCCAGATAGGACCTCCAGTCGGCGTCCTTCGTGACGAGGAACTTCGACCGTCCCGGCCCCTGCGGCAGCACCGATGCCATCGAGGAGTACTTGCGCACCACGGCGTCGTCGCCGAACACCATCGCCCGGTCCGCGCCCTGCACGATCTCGTCGGCCGTAGTGGTGTCGGTCGGCAGCAGGGCCACATGGTCGGGGCCGAAGCCGGCGTCGCGCAGTGCGGTGATCATCCGGTGCGGGCCGAACGGTTCGCGGCTGGACGGCCGCACCACCACCCGGTAGCCGAGGGCGAGGGACTGCAGCCACAGGGTGTGGGCGTTCGGTGTGTTGCCCGGGGCATGGACGGCGAACACGTCGCCGCGACGGGCCCACACGCCGCCGCCGTGCCGCATGCGCGCGTCCCGCCAGTCGTTGACCGCCCCGGTGGGACGGGCCTCCTGGGTGCTGAGATACATGCGATCCGTGTACGACACGGTGTAGTCGAGGGCCATCTCCGTCGTGACCCGGGGCAGGCCCGCCACCCGGCACACCGCCCGCTGGTACTCCTCGACGGACAGTCCACCGACGGTTTCGGTGGCGAAGGCCCTGCCCGCCCTGGCGATGGCGTCCAGGCGCTGTTCCAGCGGCAGCGGGTCGGCCTTGCGCAGCGCCGATATGGTCCTGGCGACGAAGAGCGAGGGAACCAGACTCAGCTCGGCGAACGGCGCACCATAGATGTCCTTGACGATCTGGATGTCTCGCGACCGGTACGCGCCTTTGGGGCCCAGCGCGTCGATCCGGATGAGGTCGTTCGTCGCGCTCATTTAATAGACCCCCTCAATCACGGCTTCGCCGTCGAAGACCTCGACCGGAGTGACATCCGCCAGGGAATCGCCGGTCTGCCCGCTCGGCCCGGGTACCCGGGTGGCCTCGTCGCGGTCGAGGTTGTTGGGCAGCAGTAAGCTCCGGCTGACGTGGTTGGTCACCACCCGGCCACGGGTGCCGTATTCGACCTGTGCCCCGCTGTCCGGATCGATGACCCGGTAGGTGATGAACGGTGACGGCGGGTCGAAGACGCACTCGCCGGCGTCCTCGGTGACCCGCTGGCCACAGCTGTGCAGCTGCATCGTGCTGCCGAAGAGACCGACGACCGTGACACCGGGAAAGACCTCGTTGCCGAGCAGGTCACGGGTGCTGGCGTCCATGTGCGCGCCGGCCCAGATGACCGCCTTGACCTTGTCCCGCACCAGATCGGTCAACTCGTCGTCGACGGCGAGGCGTTCGAGCATCGGCGGTGTGATGGCGAGGACACCCACATCCTGGCTGCGGAGCAGGCCCCGGGCCTGTTCGAGCAGATGGCCGGCGTAGGCGTCGGCGTCCTGGGCGCGGCCGGAGGCGATGAGTTGCTTGACCCAGCGCGGGTCCATGTCTATCTGGAACACATGCCCGCCACGCTCCGCCGCGAGCCGCGGGTACGCGAAGCCGGCCACGTGCGGCCCGCTGGGAAACATCGTCAGCCAGTTCACGCCCCTCGGCACGCCGTGCGCGTCCAGCTTCGCGTTGAGCCATCCCTGCGTCATGACGAACCAGTCCCGCATCAGAACCACTCGCTTGGGCTGGCCGGTGGTGCCACCGCTCTCGAAGATCCCGCAGACATCCGGCTTCTCGCCGTATCCGCGTGGAATGAGGTCCTCCACGCGCACGTCGCGCAGTTCGTCGCACACGTTCGGGAACAGGGTCAGATCATCGACCCCTTTCACATCGGTCAGCGGGTCGAAATCGAGTGTCTTCGCCCGTGCCAACCAGAAGGGCGACCCGGTCCTGGGGTCGAAGTGCCATCGCATCGCCGCCCTGATGAACTCGCCTGGGTCAGGACCGTCCCCGATGGGGGCGTCGAGAACGGTGTCGATATCGTCGGCCATCATGTCTCCGGTGTCTCGCTGCTGTTGCGGGCCACGCTCAGTGCCGCATTCCAACGCGGAGAGGGTGGTTCGGGAAGGGCGTGTTCCAGTGGGCGGCACGACGGTGCGGCGCCGCTGAGGCGGCGTACCGCGAGGGGCAGGCGCCCGGCTGTGTCGTGCCGCAGGGCGGCACAGGGGCCCATCCGCCGGTGGCTGGAGTACTACAGTCCGCGCTCAGTCCGCCCTGCAGTGTGTGCTGGATCACTGAGTATCCGGGCCTGATCGGAAGCGAGCCGCTCCATGTCCGAGACCACCAGCAATGCCGAACAGGTTGGTGTCAGCGCGTTAAGCACGACCGCCGCACGAAAATCCACCGCGTCGCGGGTCGCCGTGGCGAGCCTCGTCGGCACGGTGATCGAGTACTACGACTTCGCCGTGTACGGTACGGCCGCGGCGCTGGTCCTGGGCCCGGCGTTCTTCCCCTCCGGCAACGCCACGGTGTCCACGCTGGCCGCCTTCCTCACCGTTGCCGCGGCTTTCGTGGCCCGTCCGGTGGGTGTGGTGGTGTTCGGCGGCATCGGCGACCGGCTGGGCCGCAAGCGCGCACTCTTCCTCGCCCTGGTCCTGATGGGCGTGTCCACGGTCGGTGTCGGTCTGCTGCCCACCTACGAGACCGCCGGCCTTGCCGCCCCTGTACTCCTGGTCGTTCTGCGGCTGTTGCAGGGGGTCAGCCTGGGTGGTGAGTGGGGCGGCGCGGTGTTGCTGGCCGCCGAACACGCGCCTCCCGGTCGCCGCGCGCTGTACGCGTCGATCCCGCAGGCCGGTCCGCCGCTCGGCTTTCTGCTGTCCAGCGCGGTGATCCTGCCGACGCTCGCGATCGTGGGCAGGGACGGCTTCGCCGAATGGGCCTGGCGTATCCCGTTCCTGCTGAGCACCGGCCTGATCGTCGTCGGCCTGTGGGTTCGTTCCCGTGTCGCCGAGTCCCCGATCTTCGAGGAGCGGCCCAAGGACGACACCACCGCCCCCCGCTTTCCGCTCGGGGCCTTGGTCAAGGCGTACCCCGGCAGGCTGCTGCTCGGCATGGGCGCGGCGATCGGCGGTTCCTCGGTCTACTATCTGGCCACCGTCTACTGCCTTTCGTACGGGCCTACGGCGCTCGGTATCCCGCAGCCGACGATGCTGACGGCGGCGAGTATCGCCGCGGCGGCGGATGTGCTGGTCACGGTGCCGGTTGCGCTGATGGCCGACCGGATCGGCAGACGGCCGGTGATGATCGCCGGAGCGGTGGGGTGCGTGCTGTGGGCGCTGCCGATGTTCGGCTCCCTGCAGACCCGTGACGCCGTACTCATCACCGGGGCCTTCACCATCGGACTGATCCTGTTCGTGATGATGTTCGCGCCGATGGCGGCGTTCCTGCCGGAGCTGTTCCCGGCCCGGATGCGCTATACCGGGGCCTCGGCGACCTTCATCCTCGCCCTCACCTTCGGCGGTGGCTTCGCCCCGCTGGTGGCCACCTGGCTGACCTCGCACTGGCAGTCGCCGCTCGTCCTCGGTCTCTACTCCGGGCTGTTGTGCCTGGTCAGCCTGGGCTGTCTGCTGGCCCTGCCCGAGACCCGCGACAAGGACTTCAGCGCCTGACGCCCCCTCACCGGGAGACCCCCTCGAAGGGTCCCCGTGCCGCTCCGGCAACACGATTCTCCCTCCCAAGACGGCAGGAGACCTGATGCTCACCAGGACACCGACCGCTCACCTTGTCACCGATGGCTCCCGTCCGCTCCTGCTGCACCGGAGCGAGAACCCCTGGGGTGCGAGCCCCAAGGCGGTGGAGGCGGCACGCGCTGAACTGCTCAGCGTGCACCGCTACCCCGACCCGCGGCACACCGCGCTCATCGACGCCCTCGCCGCTCACTACCGCGTCACCACCGACAGGGTCGCCGTCGGCAACGGGGTGGACGAGCTGATCATGATGCTCGCCCTCGCGCTGCGCGGCATGGGCCGCGCGGTGGTCACCGAGGCCACCTACCAGGGCTATCCGAAGAGCCTGGACGCGGTGGGCCTGCGTGTCGTGCGGGTCCCCCTCGACCACTACCGTGTGGACCCGGCGGCGCTGAGGGAAGAGATGGACAAGGGCGCGGCCCTCGTCTTCGTCTGCAATCCCCACAACCCCACCGGGTCCGTCCTGGACGCCGACGCGGTGAAGAGCCTGTGCGAGACCGCTCGCGCCACCGGCTCGCACATCGTCTTCGACGAGGCGTACGCGGAGTTCGCCGACGACTCCTTCACCTCGGCGCTGCCGTGGGCGCGGGAGGGCGGCGCCGTCAGTGTGCTGCGGACGTTCTCCAAGGCGTACGGTCTCGCCTCCCTGCGCGTGGGTGCGCTGATCGGCGGCCCCGGCGTCGTCTCCGGGATAGAGACCGTGCAGGATGCCATGCCGTACCACGTGAACCGGCTCGCGCAGGCGGCGGCCTGTGCGGCTTTGGCGGACCAGGCATTCCTGGAGCAGACGAGGATCTACACCGCGACGGCGCGCATGACCCTGTGCAGTTGCCTGGACCGGCTCGGCATCACCTACCTGCCCTCGCAGACCAACTTCGTCACCGTGCACCTGCACGGGAGCGCGCCCGAGGTCACCCGCCGGCTGCTCGCCGACAACATCCACGTCCGTGACGCCTCGGACATGGGCATGCCCGGCTGGATGCGGATCTCCGTCGGCACCCCCTCCGACGTCCTCACCCTCGTGCGCCATCTCGAAACCGTCCTCACCTCCGCCGCCGTCCAGTAGGCATCCCGAGGACCGCGACCACCACACACGACGGGCGCCGGAGCCCGGCCTGTTGGACGGGCTCCGGAGGGTCGGACAGGGCGATCGCGGGCCGCGAGCGCAGCGTCTTGACCGACCCGCTCGGCCTGCTGCCGGCGGTGTCGGTCGCCTCGGCCGGTGTCCAGGACGTGGACATGGAAGCGTGAAGTGTCCAGGACGTGGACATGGAAATGGCCGCCCGCGCCCCCGGGTTCAGGGGATTCACCCCCAACCCGAAAGGCTGGACGGTCGAGAGGACCCACGGCTGGTTGATGTTTCACGTGTCGGCGCGGTAGCAAGGGCGGCTCCCCCTCCGCCCGGTGCTACCGCCGCGCCTACTTCTTGCGGGCCAGGTTCAGGCCGTCGCCGATCGGTATCAGCACCTGCTCCACCCGATCGTCCTCGCGGACACGGGCGTTGTACGCGCGGATGCCCTGCACGTTGGTGGCGTTCTCGTCGGGGTCGACGACCTGCCCGTGGTGGAGGGTGTTGTCGGCGAGTATCAGCCCACCGGGCCGTATCCGCGGAACCAACTCCTCCCAGTAGTCGACGTAGTCCTCCTTCTCGGCGTCGACGAAGGCGAGGTCGAACTGCGGCTCCGCCGGCAGCGCACGCAGTGTGTCCAGCGCCGGTCCGAGCTTGAGGGTGATCGTGTCGTCCAGCCCGGCACGCTTCCAGTACCGCTGGGCGACCGACGTCCACTCCTCGCTGATGTCGCACGCCAGCAGCGTGCCGCCTGGCCGTAGCCCACGGGCCAGGCAGATGGCCGAGTAGCCGGTGAAGCTGCCGATCTCCACAGCCTGCTTGGCCCCCGCGATCTGGGCGAGGAGCGTCATGAACGCCCCCTGCTCCGGGCCGATCTGCATGAAATTGTCGTCGGGAAAGAGCTTCTCGGTCTCGACCGCGAGGTCGCAGAGAACCTCGTCCGGCGCGGTGCTGTGCGCCGCCACGTATTCCTGAAGCTTCGGGATGAGGGCTTCCGTTGTCCGTGTCATGCATTCGAGCCTATGGATTCTCAGGTCCGCGGAAATGCCGTGTGCCGCTCTGCGGCACATATAACGGTGGCTGGACGCCTTCCACCACGGGCGCCGCCGATTCCGGCGGTGACGCGCCGCCGTGCCGCCCACCGGCACACGCCCTTCTCGAACCACCCCCCTTCGCGCTGCGATGGCATTTCGACCCCGGGGCCGGATTGCCGTTCCGGCCGGCGCGGGCCAAGACACTCGATTTCCGACCGCTGACCGACGTGTATGAAATACGGGTGAGTTATGAGATCTGAGTACCTGCTGCCGAATGAGTCCCCGGAAACACAGGCGCGGTTCACCGGGTTCGAGGCCACCTATGACGAATGGTCGAGGGCCCGATTGACGGATGTGGGTGTGACCGAGGGGTGGAAGTGCCTGGAGGTGGGCGGCGGCAGCGGTTCGATCGCTCGCTGGCTCGCCCAGCGTGTGGGGACGGGCGGGCAGGTGGTGGTCACCGACCTCGACACCCGCTTCCTGAAAGGCGTCGAGAGCCACAATCTGCACGTTCGCCGGCACGACGTCGTCCGCGACGAGCTGGAAACCGATGCCTTCGATCTGGTCCATGCGCGGCTGGTGCTGATGCACCTGCGCGAGAGGGAGCAGGTGATCGCCCGACTGGTACGGGCGCTGCGCCCGGGCGGCTGGCTGGTACTTGAGGACTACGACATGGAGTACACAGCGGTCCTGGACAGCGCCACCCCGGATGCCTTCACGCTGATCGACAAGGTGTTGCGGGCCGGGACCGAGGCACTGCGCAAAGGCGGGTTCGACCCCGACTGGGGCAGACGACAGTACGCGGCGTTCCGTCGCGCCGGACTGGTCGACGTCGCGGCCGCGGGCCACGTGGGCGCCTGCGGCGCCGACTCGCCCGGTACGGAGGTGTTCCGGGCCTCCTACCGGCTCCTCAGGGACCGGATGATCGACACGGGCGTGATCACGGGTGAGGACCTCGACGCCTGGTTCGCCGCGACGGCCGACCCCTCCTACGCGGTGTTCTCCCCGCTGCTGATCACCACCCGAGGCATGCGCCCCTCCGCTCCCACCTGATCGGCCATGGACGTCGGACGAGCCACTCGCCCGCCCATGGTCCGCCTCTGCCGTGCCGCTCTGCGGCACGGAGGGATGACATATGAATGTTCCAGATCATCTCCTGGCGAACAGTCGGGACCGGCCCGCTCTCCCGCGCCTACACCGTCACACGGGCTCTCGACCGGGTCGGCGCGCCGGAAGAACGCCCCATCCGGCCGGAGCGGCCCTGGCCCGTTCCCACACCACCGGACCAGGACAAAACGCTGAGCGCAGGAAGAGGTTGAGCGAGAAGTCGTGCGCCCCATGGTGATGCCGCGGCTGTCGACGCTCGTCGGCTCCGGCGCTGTTCCCGCCGCGGCCGAGTCAGTGTGAGGAGCCCTCTCATGACCACATCGAGAGAAGAGGCAGGCATGTCCGCGACACACCGTGCCGATCTGATCCGCCCCCTGCCCGAACTGCTGCGTAGGCACGCGGAGTCGCGCGGGACCAAGGTCGCGTACTCCGACGAGCGGCGGGCCGTGACCTACACGGAACTGGAACGTCGTACGGCCCGGCTCGGCGGCCACCTGGTCGCACTCGGCCTGCCCCGGGGCGCGCGGGTGGTGCTTCTGCTGGGCAACCGCGTGGAGATGGTGGAGAGTTACCTCGGCGTCAACCGCGCCGGCTGCGTCGGCGTACCGGTCAACCCGCACTCCTCCGACGCGGAGCTGCGGCACATGCTCGAAGACAGCGACGCCCAGGCGGTGATCACCGACACCGCGCACGTCGACCAGGTGCGTGCGGTGCTGCCGCCCGGCCAACGGCACCTCGTCGTGGTCGGCGGCCACCCGGACGCGGTGTCGTACGAGGACCTGGTCACCCGCGAACCGGCCGTCCCGGCCCGCGACGACCTCGGTCTGGACGAACCGGCCTACCTGCTCTACACCTCGGGCACCACAGGCCGCCCCAAAGGCGTACTCGTCAAGCTGCGCGCCGTGTTGTGGAATGCCGCCACCTGCTACGCCCCGATCATCGGGCTGTCCGAGGCGGACACGGTGCTGTGGCCGCTGCCGCTGTTCCACGCCTTCGGCTACAACCTGGGCGTGATGGCCGTGACCGCGGTCGGCGCCACGGCACATCTGATCACGGGCTTCTCCCCGGCCGAAGTGATCCACGAACTGCGCGCCCGGCCCTACACCTTCCTGGTCGGCGTGCCGACCGTGTACCACAACCTGCTCCAGGCCGCCGAGACGGAAGAACTCACCCTGCCCGCGCTGCGCGTGTGCGTCATCGCCGGCGCGGTCACCTCGGCCACGTTCGCCGAGTCGTTCGAGGCCGCCTTCGGTCTCCAACTCACCGACAACTACGGCTGCTCCGAGATGAGCGGGCCGGTCGCCACCATGCGGCCGGGCGGTGAGAAGGTGCCCGGTTCATGCGGTCTGCCGCTGCCCGGACTTGACCTGCGCGTGGTCGACCCCGACACCGGAGAAGACGTGCCGACCGGCGAGGTCGGCGAGATCTGGGTCAACGGCCCCAACGTGATGCTGGGTTACCACAACCAGCCCGAGGCCACCGCGGAGGTGCTCCGCGACGGCTGGTACCGCACCGGCGACCTCGCCCGCCGGAACGACGCCGGCTACCTCTGGATCACCGGCCGGCGCAACGACGTGATCATCCGCGGCGGGGAGAACGTGCACCCCAGCGAGATCGAGGCCGTACTCGCCCGAGTACCCGGTGTACGCGACGCCGCGGTGACGGGACGAGCGGACGAGGAGTTCGGCCAGGTCCCCGTGGCGGTGGTGGTGCCCGGCCGCGACGGTCCGAACGGGCTCGACTGCGCGGAGCTGTTCGCGCGGTGCCGCCGCGAACTCGCCTATTTCAAGGTCCCGGTGGAGGTCCGCACCGTGTCCGCGCTGCCGAGGACGGCCACGGGCAAGGTCGCGCGCGAGCCGCTGGCCCGGCTGCCCGGCCGACTGCTCGCGGTCGCCGGCACCCACGACGGACTGCACCTCATGGGAGCCGATGGTGAGCCGGCCCCGCTCCCGGGCGGCGAACTGCCCGCGGCCAGTCCGCTCACCGGCCGCGACGTGGCCCTGAAGGGAGACACCGGGGACCTCGCGGACCTGATCGCCCACCACCTCGTGGCCGGTCACGAGGCCCGGTGCGTGGAGCGGAACGGCACGGAGCACGGCGTCACGGTCACCGTCACCGGCTCCACCGTGACGATCGCCGTCGACGATTCCGCTCCCACCACCCTGCTGGTGGCGGAAGGACTGACCGACCACCGGATTCGCTACGCCGTGGACGTCGCGCTCAGCCTCCCGGGCGGCACCCTGGTCGCGGACGCGCGAACGGCGCGGCCCGCCGCGTCGGAGCACCTGCCGGACAGGGCGGACCTGTCCGGGCTCACCGGGGCGGACCTCGGCAGAAGGCTCCTCGACCTCGTCTCGGGCCAGGTGGCTGAGGTGATGGGCGACACCGGTGGCATCGAGCCGGACCGGGCCCTGCGCGAGTACGGGCTCACCTCGGTGGGCGCGGTCCTGCTGCGGGACCGGATCGCCGCCGCCACGGGACTGCGCCTGCCCACGACGCTCGCGTTCGACCATCCCTCGGTGCGGGCGATCGCCGGGTATCTGCGAGGCGAACTCACCGGTTCGCCCCAGCCGACCGCTTCACCCGAGGCCACCGGCTCACCCCAGCCCACCCGTTCACCCCAGCCCCACGCCACGACCCCCGCACCGACCGACGACGATCCCGTGGTGCTGGTGGGCATCGGCTGCCGCTACCCCGGCGGGGTCACGTCTCCCGACGAACTGTGGCGGCTGGTGGCCGACGGGGTCGACGCCATGTCCGAGTTCCCCGACGACCGGGGCTGGGACCTCGACCGGTTGTCCGACCCCGACCCCGACCGCAGCGGCACCTCCCACGCCCGGTGGGGCGGGTTCCTCCGCGAGGTGGCCGACTTCGACCCCGAGTTCTTCGGGATCTCGCCGCGCGAGGCGCTGGCGATGGACCCGCAGCACCGGCTGCTCCTGGAGACCTCCTGGGAAGCGCTGGAGCATGCCGGCATCGACCCGACGTCCCTGCGCGAAGCGCGCGTGGGGGTGTACGCGGGGATGACGAACCAGGACTACGTCACCGACATGGACCGGGCGCCCCGCGAACTGGAGGGCTACGTCGGCACGGCCACCGCCGGCAGCGTCGCCTCCGGGCGGATCGCCTATGTGCTGGGGCTGCGCGCTCCGGCGATCACCATCGACACCGGATGCTCCTCGTCACTGGTGGCCATCAATCTCGCGGTGCAGTCGATCCGCCGGGGCGAGTGCGATCTCGCGCTGGCCGGTGGTGTCACCGTCATGGCGACACCGCAGCGGTTCGTGGAGTTCAGCAGGCAGCGCGGGCTGGCCCAGGACGGGCGGTGCAAGGCGTTCGCCGCGGCGGCGGACGGCACCGGCTGGGGAGAGGGCGCCGGGATGGTCGTACTGGAACGACTGTCCAGCGCCCGCCGCGCCGGGCACCCGGTGCTGGCCGTGATCCGGGGTGCCGCGATGAACCAGGACGGCGCGTCCAACGGCATGACGGCGCCGAGCGGGACGGCACAGCAGCAGGTGATCCGGCTCGCCCTGCGGGACGCCGGCCTGACACCGTCCGAGGTCGACGCGGTCGAGGCGCACGGCACCGGAACCCGGCTCGGCGACCCGATCGAGGCCGGTGCGCTGCTCGCCGCCTACGGGCAGGACCGCGACGCCCCGCTCTGGCTGGGCTCGCTGAAGTCCAACATCGGGCACACCCAGGCCGCGGCCGGTGTCGGCGGCGTGATCAAGATCGTGCAGGCCCTGCGGCACCGCACCCTGCCGAAGACCCTGCACGTGGACGAGCCGTCGCCCCACGTCGACTGGGCGTCCGGAGACGTCCGGCTGCTCACCGAGAGCATGCCGTGGCCCGAGCGGCACCGGCCGCCGCGCGCGGCCGTCTCCTCCTTCGGGATCAGCGGCACCAACGCGCACCTGATCCTGGAGGCACCACCGGAGGAACTCGCACCGTCGCCCACCGCCGAGCCGTCCGCCGTCGCGTGCACGCTGTCCGGCAAGAGCCCCGAGCGGCTGCGGGACTGGGCGGCCCGGCTGCTCCCGGTGGCCGGAGACGTCGCACCGGTGGACCTCGCGCACGCGCTCGCGGTGTCCCGCGGCCACTTCACCCATCGCGCCGTCGTAGTCGGCGGCGACCGCGACGAGTTGTTGTCCGGGATGCGGGCCCTCGCCGAGGGGAAGCCGGCGCGGAACATCGTCTCCGGAGTGTCCGATGTGGATGGAAAGGTGGTGTTCGTCTTCCCGGGGCAGGGCACGCAGTGGGCGGGCATGGCGGCCGGACTGATGGGCGAACGGGTATTCGCCGAATCCATCGAGGCCTGTGAGCGCGCGCTCAAGCCCCACGTGGACTGGTCGCTCACCGAGGTGCTGGCCGGCGGCACCGACCGGCTGGAGCGGGTGGACATCGTGCAGCCCGCGCTGTTCGCGGTGATGGTGTCGCTGGCCGCCCTGTGGCGCTCCCGTGGCGTCGAACCGGACGCGGTGCTCGGCCACTCCCAGGGCGAGCTGGCCGCCGCGTGCGTCGCGGGCGCGTTGACGGTGGAGGAGGCCGCCCGCGTCGTCGCGGTGCGCAGCAAGGTCATCGCCGAGCTCGGCATCGGTGCCGGCATGGCGTCGGTGACCGCGTCGCGCGCACAGCTGGACTGGCTGCTGGAACGCTGGCCGGACCAGCTCTGGATCGCCGCGCTCAACGGCCCCTCCACCACCGTGGTCGCCGGTGACGACCTGGCGATCAACGGGCTCCTCGCCGAATGCGCGCTGGACGGCGTGCACGCCCGCCGCATCCGCGTCGGCTACGCCTCCCACTGCCCGAAGGTGGAGGCACTGCGGGACGAACTGCTGGCCCGCCTGGGGGAGGTGCACACCAGCGGGCCGTCGGTGCCGATGTACTCCACCGTGGACCTGGACTGGGTCGGCGACTCCACGCTGACCGGCGCGTACTGGTATCGCAACCTCCGTCGGCCCGTGCGGTTCCAGCCGGCCGTCGAACATCTCGTCGACCAGGGTTTCCGGGTCTTCGTGGAGTCCAGCTCGCACCCGGTGCTGACCTCCTCGGTCGAGCAGACGCTGGAGGACAGCGGCACGACCGGGGTCGTCACCGAAACCCTGCGCCGCGACGACGGTGGCCCCACACGGTTCCTGATGTCCGCCGCGCGGCTGTACACGCGAGGGATGGACGGCGTGAACCTCGCCACCGGCGCCGGGCGGCCGGTACCGCTGCCGACCACCCCGTTCCGGCGCCGGCGGTTCTGGCTCACGACAGCCTCCTCGCCCAGGACGAGCACGGGCCACCCGCTGCTCGGCACATGGGTCGAATCCGCCCGCAGCGGCGCCTTCGTGGCCTCCAGCCGTATCTCGCCGGCCGAACAGCCGTGGCTGGCCGACCACGCGGTGAACGGAACCTGCGTCCTGCCCGGCACCGCGCTGCTGGACCTCGCCCTGCGCGCCGCGCGCGGCTCCGGAGGCACCGGACTCGGCGAACTGGTCATCGAGGCGCCCCTGATGCTGTCCCAGCAGGGCACGGCGGAGCTTCAGGTCGTGGCGGACCCGAAGCGGCGTACGGTCGAGGTGTTCAGCAGGCCGGAACAGCCCGGCAGCCAGTGGCGACGTCATGCGCAGGGCACGATCGACGACACCCGCGACGAGCCGTTCGCCGGGGAACTGCCCCCCGCCGACGCCGAGGAGATCGACTTCGACTACGCCTCGCTGGCCGAGCGCGGCTACGAGTTCGGTCCGGCGTTCAGGGCCGTACGCAGGCTGTGGCGGCGAGGCGAGGACCTGTTCGCCGAGCTGCGGCTGCCCGAGGAGGCACCCGGCGGATTCGCCGGCACCGGACTGCACCCCGTGCTCGGCGACGCCGCCCTGCACGGCCGCGCCCTGACCCAACCGCTACCGGACGGCCACGTCGCACTGCCGTTCGTGTGGCACGACGTATGGGCCGGCGACGCACACACTACCCACGCGTACGCCCATGTGACACCCAGCGGCCGGGACGAGTCCACCGTGACCCTCACCACCGGCGAGCGCGAACCGCTCTTCAGGGCAACCCTCGGCACACGTACGGTGGCCCTGCGCGAGCTGACGGGCGCGTTGCCGACGGATTCGGTGTACCGGACCCGGTGGACCGAACTCGCCCGCCCGGTGGCCGCACCCGCACCGAAATGGGCGCTGCTGGGGACCGACCACCTCGGTGTGACCGCCGACCCGGTCGATCCGGCCGATGCCGAGGCGGTCGTCTGCACTCCGGTGCCCGTGGACGTCAGGGGAGCGACGCTGGACACGCTGTCCCACGTCCAGCACTGGCTGGCGGCCGACCGCCCGGCCGGCGTCCCGCTCGTCGTGCTGACCCGCAGCGACGACCTGGCCCACGCCGCGGCGCGTGGCCTGGTGCGGTCGGCGCAGTCCGAGCACCCCGGACGGTTCCTGCTCGTCGAGACGGACGACGACCCACGCTCCTCGGCACGGCTGGCCGACGCGGTGGCCGCCGGACAGCCGCACATACGGATCAGCTCGGGACAGCTCCAGACGCCGCGACTGGCGCGTGCCACGCCGGCGCGGAACCCCCGACCGGACCTCGGCGACGGCACCGTGCTGATCACCGGCGGCACCGGCACGCTCGGATCGCTGCTGGCGAAGCACCTGGTGACCGCGTACGGGGTCCGCAGCCTCCTGCTCACCAGTCGCAGCGGGGCGCGGAACGCCGACCCGGTCATCACGGCGCTGAAAGAGCTGGGCGCCGAGGTCGCCGTCGCCGCCTGCGACGTCGCCGACCGGGACGGCCTCGCCGCCGCCCTCGACCTCGTGCCCGCCCGGTATCCGCTGGTCGCGGTCGTGCACGCGGCCGGGGTACTCGCGGACGGTGTGGTGACCGGGCTGACCGCCGCCCAGGTGGAGCGGGTGATGCGCCCCAAGGTCGACGGCGTGCTGAACCTCCACGAACTGACCAAGGACAACAAGCTGGCGGCCTTCGTGATGTTCTCCTCGGTCGCCGGGGTGTTCGGCAGCGCGGGGCAGGGCAACTACGCCGCCGCGAACGCGTTCCTGGACGCCTTCGCCGAACGCCGCAGGGCCGACGGGCTGCCCGCGCACTCCCTGGCGTGGAGCATGTGGGAGGAGATCTCCGGTATGACCGAGGTGCTGCGGGAGACCGTCCGGGACGGCAGCTCTCCCGACGGCACCCTGCCCATGCCCACCGACTTCGCGCTGGCCCTGTTCGACGAGGCGCTGCGGCAGGACGACACGGCACTCACCCTCGCCAGGTTCGACCTCGCCGGGCTGCGTACCCGTGGGGCGCCCCCGCTGCTGCGCGGTCTGGTGCCCGCCGCACCGGCCGCCTCCGCACCCGCCGTCCGACTGAGCGACCTGGCCCCGGCCGAGCGGGCCGCGCGCCTCCTGGCCGAGGTGCGTGCCGCCGCCGCCGAACTGCTCGGCCACCAGGACGCCGACGCACTGCCCCCGGACCGCACTCTGAACGAGTTCGGGCTGGACTCCCTGACCGCGGTCGAACTCCGCAACCGGCTGAGCACCCTCACCGGGCTGCGGCTGCCCGCCACGTTCGTGTTCGACCACCCCACACCCCGGGACCTGGCCGACCACCTCCACCGGGCACTGGACACCCCGGCGGAGACGAGCGCCTGACGCGGCCGTGGCCCGACCGCCCGGGCCGCCCCGTCACCGGCGCACCGCCGGCGAACCCCCCGGCAGAACCCGGCAATTCCCTGAAACTCCCGGTAATTCCCTTGAACACGGTGGAGGTTGCGATGTCCCCACACACGACGGGCCTGGCCGGACTACGGGTCATGGTGACCGGCGCGGCCGGCGGCCTCGGCCGGGCCATGGCCAAGGCCCTGCACACGGCGGGCGCGCACCTGGTGCTGACCACCCGGGACGCCGACTCGCTGCCCAGGGCCGCCGCCGGTCTCGACCGGGGCCCCGAGGTCGTCACGGCCGCCGCCGACGTCACCAACGACGCCGAGCTGATCAAAGCCGTCCGGCTGGCCGACGAACGGCTCGGCGGTATCGACGTCCTGGTCAACAACGCCGGGGTGCCCGGACCGGTGGGACCCGCCTGGGAGAACGACTCGGCCGAGTGGTGGCGCGCCGTGGAGGTCAACCTCGGTGGCGCGCTGGCGGCGTGCAGGGCGGTGGTGCCGGGCATGATCGAGCGCGGCCGGGGGAGGGTCGTCACCATCTCCAGCCACGCGGGCCACACCCGCTGGCCCTACGTCAGCGCGTACTCGGTGTCCAAGGCGGCCGCGAACAAGCTGACCGAGAACCTGGCCATCGAACTGCTGCCGCACGGGATCACCGCGTTCAGCTACCACCCGGGGATCGTGGACGTCGGCCTCGGCGCGCTCACGACCGGCGAGCGGGAGACCGAGGACCCGTGGCAGCGCCGTATCGACTCCTGGCTCGACTCACAGCGCCGGGACGGCAAATACACGCCGGTCGACGAGGCGCTCGCCAACCTCCTGCGGCTGATCGGCGGCGAGGCCGACATCCTCACCGGCCGCTACCTCACCTTCGAGGACGACTTCGCGGCCCTCACCGCGGCCACCGGCCGCACCTGACCCACACCCGGACCCACATCGGAAGCGAGCCGCTCCATGTCCGAGACCGTCAGAAACACCGAACTCCTGACTGCCGCCCCGAGTACGGCAGCCCCCGCCCGGAAATCCACCGCGTCGCGGGTCGCCGTGGCGAGCCTCGTCGGCACGGTGATCGAGTACTACGACTTCGCCGTGTACGGTACGGCCGCGGCGCTGGTCCTGGGCCCGGCGTTCTTCCCTTCCGGCAACGCCACGGTGTCCACGCTGGCCGCCTTCCTCACCGTTGCCGCGGCTTTCGTGGCCCGTCCGGTGGGTGTGGTGGTGTTCGGCGGCATCGGCGACCGGCTGGGCCGCAAGCGCGCACTCTTCCTCGCCCTGGTCCTGATGGGTGTCTCGACGGTCGGTGTCGGTCTGCTGCCCACCTACGAGACCGCCGGTCTCGTCGCTCCCGTGCTCCTGGTCGTTCTGCGCCTGCTGCAGGGCGTCAGCATGGGCGGTGAGTGGGGCGGAGCCGTACTGCTGGCCGCCGAACACGCGCCCCCCGGTCGCCGCGCCCTGTACGCGTCGATCCCGCAGGTCGGCGCCCCGCTCGGTTTCCTGCTGTCCAGCGCGGTGATCCTGCCGACGCTCGCGATTGTGGGCAGGGACGGCTTCGCCGAATGGGCCTGGCGTATCCCGTTCCTGCTGAGTACGGGGCTGATCGTCGTAGGGCTCTGGGTCCGTGCGCGGATCGCGGAGTCGCCGATCTTCGAGGAGCGGTCCGAGAGTGACACCGCCGAGGCCGCTCCCCGTTTTCCGTTGGGTGCGCTGGTGAAGGCGTACCCCGGCAGGCTGCTGCTGGGCATGGGCGCGGCGATCGGCGGGGCTTCGGTCTACTACCTGGCGACCGTCTACAGCCTTTCGTACGGGCCTACGGCGCTCGGTATCCCGCAGCCGACGATGCTGACGGCGGCGAGTATCGCCGCGGCGGCGGATGTGCTGGTCACGGTGCCGGTTGCGCTGATGGCCGACCGGATCGGCAGACGGCCGGTGATGATCGCCGGAGCGGTGGGGTGTGCCCTGTGGGCGCTGCCGATGTTCGGCTCCCTGCAGACCCGTGACGCCGTGCTGATCACCGGGGCGTTCACCATCGGGCTCGTGCTGTTCGCCATGGTGTTCGCGCCGATGGCGGCGTTCCTGCCGGAGCTGTTCCCGGCGCGGATGCGCTATACCGGGGCCTCGGCGACCTTCATCCTCGCCCTCACCTTCGGCGGTGGCTTCGCCCCGCTGGTGGCCACCTGGCTGACCTCGCACTGGCAGTCGCCGCTCGTCCTCGGTCTCTACTCCGGGCTGTTGTGCCTGGTCAGCCTGGGCTGTCTGCTGGCCCTGCCCGAGACCCGCGACAAGGACTTCAGCGCCTGACGCCCCTCACCCCGAAAGACTTCGTCACGTGGGCGCCGGCGGTCACCTCGTGGGGCGGTCGCCGGTGTCCGACGGGTCCAGCTGGGAGGCGAGGACCGCGGCCTGGACCCGGCGTTGGACACCGAGCTTGGCCAGCAGCCGGGAGATGTGGTTCTTGACGGTCTTCTCCGACAGATAGAGCTTGTCACCGATCTCGCGGTTGGTCAGCCCGTCGCCGATCAGGGCCAGGATGTCCCGCTCACGGGGCGACAGACTCGCCAGCTCGGGTGCGACACGGGGGGTGTCGGCGGGGTCGGCGCGCAGCGAGCGCATCAGCCGGGCCGTGGTCGCCGGGTCCAGCATCGACTGGCCCGAGGCGACCGTCCGCACCGCCGAGACCAGGTCGGAGCCCCTGATCTGCTTGAGGACATAGCCCGAGGCCCCGGCCATGATGGCGTCCAGCAGCGCGTCCTCGTCGTCGAACGACGTCAGCATCAGACAGGCCAGCTCCGGCATCCGGCTGCGCAGCTCCCGGCAGACCGAGATGCCGTCGCCGTCCGGGAGGCGTACGTCGAGCACCGCCACATGGGGGCGCAGCGCCGGGGCGCGGACGAGGGCGTGCTCCACGCTGTCGGCGTCGCCGACCACCGAGATGTCCGGTTCGGAGTCGAGGAGGTCGGTGATGCCACGCCGTACGACCTCGTGGTCGTCCAGCAGGAACACGCGGATCGGGTCCCGCTCCGTGAAGCTGCGTGTCTCGGTCATGACGACCCCTCGGTCCCGGTGGCGTACGGAGCGCGGACCGCCCCTGGTGACGATCCTCGCTCGCCGCGCCGGGACGCACCAGGGCCGATCGGCCCTACTCGGCCACGCGACGGCGACGCGACAGCCACGCGGCACCACACGATGCCTTCCGGCCCGCTCGGTCTCACGGTCTCGGTCAGTGGCCGCCGGCGCCGTAGGGGGCGTACAGGTCCAGCAGCCGGGTCCGGGCGCAACGCAGACGATGGGCGAGGACGTCACCCACCCACCGGGTGACGGCGTGGCCCAGGGCCGGGTCCTCCTGGCACATCAGGAGGACGGCGGTGGCGTCGAACTCGTACGCCCGCACCGGTGTCGCCGCCTCGGCGCCCAGATGCCAGACGTGCGGGGAGAACAGCCAGGACCAGCCGATGAGTTCATTGGGCCGGAGCGCCTCGATGACGGCGGCGCGACGGCCGGGTACGTGCATGTCCAGCTCGACCGTGCCCGTACGGATGATCCAGAACCGATCGGCCCGGCCGCCCTCCTCGAACAGGCGCGTCCCCTGCGGGAACGCCACCTCGCGGGCGACGCGCATCAGCCGCTGCCGGTGTTCGGCGGGTAGTGCGCGCGGCATGCTGGGAGCGGGCGTGGTGATCATGGCGTGCCTCCCGACGGGTAGAGGGCTTCCACGACCAGCGTCCCCCCACCGCCGACGTACTCCCATGGGCCGACCGGCCCTCGGCAGGGACCGTGCGGCCCCTGTCGGGCGCCCGGCGGGGAGAACACGCTCAAGGTGGGCACCCGATGAGGGCCCCGGACGCCGTCCCCGACCCCGAGGTGGAGATCATGAACCGTACCGTCACGTCGGTCTCGACGGCTCTTCGGAGAGCCTGGCCGCGGCCTGGGGGTACCTCCCACGCCCTTTAGGCAGTGGCGGAGGGGGGCCCGCGAGGCGCGGTTGCTGGGTCTGCCGCTGAAGCTGGCGCAGGTGTGGGAGCCGGTCCCGGAGCCCATCGGGCAGGCACCGCTACTCGGCGCGGAGACCCTTCAGCACTGGACCGAGCGGAGCGAGACGGGGGTACCTCCGGCCGAAGGCTGGGGGAGGATTCCCCGTGAGGCCGCCGAGGGCATCCGTCTGCGCCACCCCGGCCTGGAGGTGAGCACGGAGCAGCTGTCCGGACGCCCCTGCGAGGTGTTGACGGCGGAGGCGATCCGCGCCGAACTGCTGGTACTCGGCTCCCGAGGGCTGAGCGGTATCGGCGGATTCATGGTCGGCTCGGTCGGGCTGGCGGTCGTGGCACACGCCGAGCGGCCGGTCGTCCTGGTGCGCGCCGGCGAGATGGCCGCCGACGAGCACGAGATGGACCCGGCCGGCATCCCCTCCGCCGCCACCCGGTTCCGGCCCGTCCTCCTCGGACTCGACACCGACAGCCCCGACGAGTCGCTGATCGAGTTCGCGTTCGCCGCGGCCACCCGCCGGAACACCTCCCTGCGGGTCGTCCACGGCTGGAACCCGCCCCCGTACTACGCCTACGGCCTCGCCGCCGACCTCGAACTCCACCGCGAGCTGGCCCGTCGCGAGACCGGCGCCCTGACTCAGGTGCTGCGACCATGGCGGGAGAAGCACCTGGACGTCGAGGTCACCGAGGAGTCCCCCTACGGCACGCCCGGCAGCCACCTCGTCGACGCCTTCCGGGCCGCTTCCCTGGTAGTCGTGGGCCGCCGAATCCGCCGCAACCCGTTCGGCACCCACATCGGACCCGTCACCCACACCGTGCTGCACCACTCCACCGCCCCCGTCGCCGTCGTCCCGCACAACTGAGGCGAGAACCCGAGGAGTTGACCCCATGAAGGCAGCGACCGTACGAGCGGGTGCGACGGATCTCCCGATCGTCGTCGGCGTCGACGGTTCCGAGCCGAGTCTGCGGGCCGTGGACTGGGCGGCCGACGAGGCCGCGCTGCGCGGGGCGCCACTGAGGCTGGTGTACGCCTCGCTGTGGGAGCGCTACGAGGGTGCCGCGCTCGCCGAGGACCTGGGGAAGCCGAGCGAGCGCCTGCTGGCCGAGGACATCCTGGAGGACGCGGCCGCACGGGCCCGCCGCCGCAGCGCCGAGGTGAAGGCCACCACCGATGTGCTGGCCGAGGAGCCCGACTACACCCTGCTGCGGGAGAGCCGCCACGCCTCCCTGCTGGTCACCGGCACCCGGGGCCGAGGCGCCGTCACCGAGGCGCTGCTCGGCTCGGTGAGCCTGACGGTGGCCGCGCACGCGCACTGCCCGATGGTCGTCGTGGGCGGCCACGACCAGCAGGCCCCACCCGCCCCGTACGGCCGGATCGTCGTCGGTGCCGGCGGCGGGCCCGGGACCGTCGACGGGGCCGAGGAGAGGCCGACGAGCGCGGCGGCGGTGCGCTTCGCCTTCGAGGAGGCCCGGCGACGCGGGGCCGAGGTCGAGGCCGTACGCGCCTGGCGGTCCCCCGCGCACGAGACCACCGACCACCCTCTGCTGTCCGGGGAACCCGCACGGCTCCACGAGCGACGGGCCGCCGAGGTACTGGAGGCGGCGCTCCGGGACGCCCCCGCCGATGTCGTCCTCCACCGCCGTACCGCCGAGGGCCAGGCCCGGACCGTACTGGCCGACGCCTCCCGCGACGCCGACCTCCTCGTCGTGGGGGCCAGACGGCGGCAGCGGTTCTTCGGGCTTCAGCTCGGCCGGGTGACGCACGGTGTGCTGCACCACTCCGCCTGCCCGGTCGTGATCGTGCCCGAGCAGGGGTGAGCGCGATGCGTGGCCGTTCCATGACCGATGAGTTCCGGAGTCACCCATGACCAAGGTCGAACACCAGAACGTCACCGTACTGTCCGACGACGTACTGTCCGACGATGAACTACGGACCCTGGACGCCCACTGGCGGGCCGCCAACTACCTGGCGGCGGGCCAGATCTACCTGATGGCGAACCCCCTGCTGACCGAGCCCCTGCGCCCGGAGCACATCAAGCCGAGGCTGCTGGGCCACTGGGGCACCTCGCCGGGGCTGAACCTCGTGTACACCCACCTCAACCGGGTGATCAAGGCGCGCGACCTCGACGCCCTGTGCGTCTGGGGTCCGGGGCACGGCGGGCCGTCCGTTCTGGCGGGCTCCTGGCTGGACGGCAGCTACAGCGAGACGTACCCGGACGTGACGCGTGACGCGGAGGGCATGGGGCGGCTGTTCCGGCAGTTCTCGTTCCCCGGCGGCGTGCCCAGCCATGTGGCACCGGAGGTCCCGGGCTCCCTCCACGAGGGCGGCGAGCTGGGCTATTCGCTCGCCCACGCCTACGGCGCCGCCTTCGACAATCCCGACCTGCTGGTCGCCTGTGTCATCGGCGACGGAGAGGCGGAGACCGGCCCGCTGGCCGCCTCCTGGCACTCGAACAAGTTCCTCGACCCCGTCCACGACGGCGCCGTCCTGCCCATCCTCCACCTCAACGGCTACAAGATCGCCAACCCGACCGTCCTCTCCCGCCTCCCGCAGGACGAACTCGACGCCCTGCTGCGCGGCTACGGCCACGCCCCCCTCCATGTCACCGGCGACGACCCGGCCACCGTCCACCGCGCACTGGCCCACGCCCTCGACGAGGCGCTGGACCACATCGCCCGCATCCAGCGCACGGCACGCCAGCGCACGACACAAGAACGCACGGCAGGCGAGGACGGCGGGGCCGAACGCGCGCACTGGCCGATGATCGTGCTGCGCACCCCCAAGGGCTGGACCGGCCCGGCCGAGGTCGACGGTCTGCCCGTCGAGGGCACCTGGCGCTCCCACCAGGTCCCGCTCGCCGGCGTACGCGAGAACCCGGACCACCTGCGGCAGTTGGAGACCTGGCTGCGCTCGTACCGCCCCCGGGAACTCTTCGACACCGACGGCCGACCCACGCCCGACGTCCTCGCCTGTGTCCCCTCAGGGGCCGGGAGGCTCGGCGCCACGCCACACGCCAACGGCGGACTCCTCGTCCGTGACCTGCCCATCCGCCCGCTGGACGGCTTCGCCGTACCGGTCGAGAAACCCGGCACGACCCTCCACGAGCCGACCCGGGTCCTCGGCGGCCTCCTGGAACAGATCATGGAGGACACGGGCCAGCGCCGGGACTTCCGTCTCGTCGGCCCGGACGAGACCGCCTCCAACCGCCTCCAGGCCGTCTTCGACGCCAGCGGCAAGGCATGGCAGGCCGAGCGCCTGCCGGTCGACGAACACCTCGACCGGCACGGCCGGGTGCTGGAGATCCTGTCCGAACACACCTGCCAGGGCTGGCTGGAGGGCTATCTCCTCACCGGCCGGCACGGACTGTTCTCCTGCTACGAGGCCTTCGTCCACATCGTCGATTCCATGGTCAACCAGCACATCAAGTGGCTGAGGACATCGAGGCGGTTGCCCTGGCGGGCTCCGATCGCCTCCCTCAACTACCTGCTGACCTCGCACGTATGGCGCCAGGACCACAACGGCTTCTCCCACCAGGACCCCGGCTTCGTCGACCACGTCCTCAACAAGAGCCCCGAGGTCGTACGCGTCTACCTCCCGCCGGACGCCAACACCCTCCTCTCCGTAGCCGACCACGTCCTGCGCAGCCGCGACTACGTCAATGTGATCGTGGCCGGCAAACAGCCCTGCTTCGACTGGCTGTCCATGGACGCCGCCCGCGCCCACTGCGCACGCGGCGCCGGGATCTGGGAGTGGGCCGGCACGGAGAACGGCGGCGAACCGGACGTCGTCCTCGCCTGCGCCGGCGACGTCCCCACCCAGGAGGTCCTGGCCGCCGCACTGCTGCTGCGCCGCCATCTGCCGCGGCTCGCGGTCCGCGTGGTCAACGTCGTCGACATGACCCGGCTCCTGCCGCGCGAGGAACACCCGCACGGCATGACCGACTTCGAGTACGACGGCCTGTTCACCACCGACAAACCGGTGATCTTCGCCTACCACGGCTACCCATGGCTCATCCACCGCCTCGCCTACCGCCGCACCGGCCACAAGAACCTCCACGTACGCGGCTACAAGGAGTCCGGCACCACCACGACACCCTTCGACATGGTCGTCCGCAACGACCTCGACCGCTACCGCCTGGTCATGGACGTCATCGACCGCGTCCCGGGCCTCGCCGTCGGCGCCGCCGCCGTACGTCAGCGGATGGCCGACGCCCGCACCCGCCACCACAGCTGGATTCGCGAACACGGCACCGACCTGCCGGAGATCGCCGACTGGCACTGGAACGCCTGAACAGCGCCTCTCCGGAAGGTGAGCGCCCCGAGGAGCAGCGGGCCGAGCGGGTACGGGCCGGGGCGATCAGGCCGTCTCGGGCAGCCACAGGTCGGGGCCGAACACCTCGTACCGGATGCGGCGCGGCGGGATACCGCGGCTCAGCAGCTGGGTGCGTACGGCGCGCATGAAGGGCAGCGGGCCGCACAGGTACACCGTGGCGTCGGCCGGTACGTCCACCCCGTCGAGGTCCATCAGCCCGGTGCGCGCGTCGGGTTCGGCGGCGCCGGGGCGCTCGTACCAGAACAGGCCCTCCGCGCCCGGCAGTTGACGCGTCAGGGCGCGGGTCTCGGTGCGCAGGGCGTGGTCGTCGGGGGAGGTGTCGGCGTGCAGCAGGAGGACGCGGCGGGCGGAGCCGGTCGCGGCGAGGCGGGCGAGCATACCGACCATGGGGGTGCAGCCGATGCCCGCCGAGGCGAGGACCAGCGGTGTGTCCGACTCGTCGAGGACCACATCCCCGAAGGGGGCGGAGACGGTCAGCTCGTCGCCGGGCCGCACCGTGCGGTGGAGGAGGTTCGACACCTCGCCCTCGGGGGCGCCGGCCTCGCCCGCGACCCGCTTGACGGTGATACGGCGCAGATCGCCACCGGGGTCGGCGGACAGACTGTACTGGCGCAACTGGCGCACCCCGTCCGGCATGCGCACCCGCACGCTGACGTACTGTCCGGCCCTCGCCGCCGGGGCGGGGCGTCCGTCGGCGGGGCGCAGCAGGAACGAGACCACGTCGGCGGTCTCCTGGCGGCGCTCGACGACGGTCCACGGCCGCCATGTCCCGCCCGGCGCCACCCCCGCCTCGTGGTAGAGGCGGGCCTCCTTGGCGATGAGCGCGCCGGCCATCAGCCAGTAGACCTCGTCCCAGGCGGCGGCCACCTCCGGGGTGACGGCGTCGCCGAGGACCTCGGCTATCGCGCCGAACAGATACTTGTGGACGATCGTGTACTGGTCGTCGGTGACCCCGACCGAGGTGTGCTTGTGGGCGATCCTCACCAGCAGCGCGTCCGGCCGGGTCCCGGGGTCGGAGACGAGGGCGGCGGCGAAGCCGGCGACCGCACCGGCCAGCGCCTGCCGCTGGGCGCCGCTGGCCTGGTTGCCGCGGTTGAACATCCCGTCCAGCAGTTCGGGCCGGTCCCGGAACATCGCGGCGTAGAACCGGGCGGTGATCTCGTCGAGAGCCCCGGCCACGGCGGGCAGTGTGGCCTTCACGGCGGCGACGGACTCTGCGGACAGCATGATGCCTCCCGGTGCGGGGGTGGGAACACGGTGATTCGCGGCCGCTCATCCCATGGCGGCAAGCCCTGTATAGCAACCGGAATTCCGGCATTTGCCATACAAACGGGCGGCCTTCGGCGGTGAGGGACCATCGGCGCCGTGATCAGGGACCAAGGTCCCGGCGCACCGCCCGACACGGGGGGCCGACCGGCCCCTCACCGAGGCCGTTCGACCCAGGCGGACGAGCCGCGGCGCGCGCGTGGCGTTCCGGGGCCCGAACGGGCCCGCTCCGGGCGGTGAGACGGCAATCGGTCAGCCTGTGTAGTCCGCCGGTCGGCCGGTGTGGTCCGCCGGTCGGCCGGTGTGGTCGGCCGGGTCAGCCGGTGTGGAGGACGCGGAAGCGATCGGGCGCCGCCGGGTCACGGTCGACGACCTGGACGGGCGGCCACGTCCACTGCCACACGCCGATGCCCGGCGTCCGCGAGAACCGGATCGGCCCACGCGTGCCCTCGACCGCGACGCGCGCCCAGGACTCGCCGATGTACGACCGGATGTCGCCGACGTCGCCGACGCGTGCCCGGTCCGCGCCATGGGAACGCAGCACATCGGCGAGGACGGTGACCGTGTCGTGGCCCTCGAAGGCGACGAACGAGGGCGCCTCGGCCAGCCGCTCGCGCAGGGCCGTCCCGACGCGTGCGCCGAGGGGGCCGAGGCGCTCGGGCAGATAGCGCAGGAACGGGATCGCGGTGCCGTCGTCGCCCAGCAGCCTCGCCCATTCGGCGAACTCCGGCTGCCCGGCCGGAGCACCGATCAGGACCTCGGCGAGGCGTGGATCGCGGCGGACGGCCTGGACGATCGGCACCGCCGGTTCCGGATGGCCGACCAGCAGGAGGAGGGCCGTCGCGCCGTCGCCGGCGAGTGCGTCGCACAGGGACATGGGCGTGAGCGCGCTCATGTCGAGTTCGACGACGGTGCCGCCGCGTGCGGCGAGATGGTCCCGCAGGACGCGTATCCCGGATGCCCAGTAGACGCTCGGCTGGACTGCCACGGCGATACGTCCGTGGCCCGCGCCGAGGAGGAAGTCCGCGTAGAGCCGCCAGCCGCGCGACTGCGCCGGGCAGAGGCGCGCGACCCATGGCGTCGGCTCCTCGGTGAGCGCGTCGAGCACCGCCGACGAGCAGAGGAACGGCACACCGAGGGCATCGGCCCGGGCGGCGGCGGCACGAGCGACGACACTGTGGTACTCACCCGCCAGGGCGGCCACCCCCAGGCCGGCCAACTCGTCCACGGCAGCGGCGGCCCGCCGTGGATCGGCCGCGGTGTCCCGGACCACCAGCTCCAGTGGTCTGCCCCCGATACCGCCCGCGTCATTGACTTCGCCGACGGCCAGTTCGAGCCCGGCGAGCAGATGGCGGCCCGCCTCCACCCAGCCGGGCCGGGTCAGCGGAGCCAGAGCGCCGATCCGTAGGGATGGTCCTTCGGCCCGCTCTCGCAGCGGCGGGTGCACCTGGTTGATCATGCCGGACATTGCATACACGCCCGTCGCCGACAGGCAACCGATTATGGGACCGCTTGTGGAACTGCTTATGGAACTGCTTATGGGACCGCTTGCGTGTCCGCTTATGCGTCCGGCGGTGTGTCCGCCGATGTGTCCGCCGTGAGGAGGATGCCCGTGATCAGGTCGGGCCGGACGCGGATCGCCTGATCCATGGTCCGGTCCATGATCTGATCCACCCAGGGCCGCACCAGCGCCCGGCAGCGCGCCAGATCATCGGGGTCCGTCACCAGCCGGGCGTACCCGGTCACCACCACACTCCAGCCGAGATGCGTCCGAGGGTCGATGAGGTCGGCCTCGTAGGCGACGACGACACCCGGGTCGCCGGCCCGCGCGGCCCGCGAGGTCAGGGCGGCGCCCTCATGGGTGCGGATGACGACGTCGCCGCCGTCCAGGGCGTGGTTGACCGGGCGTACGGTCGGCAGGGCGTGCCGGGTGAAGACGATCCTTCCCAGGGACACACTGCCCAACAGCCGCAGCGCCTCGGCGGCGTCGAGTTCGATACGACGGCGCGGCCCCGTGAGGACCGGCCGGCTGCTCTCGTGGACCATGGCTGACTTCCGTCGGATTGCGTCGCTCACCGCGTGAGCCGCGCGAGGGGCCGCTCACCATGCGACCTGTACGAGGACCGCTCACCGCGTGGCCCGTAGGGGCGGAGCGGCACCGCGGGGGATCGGTGCCGCTCCTCACTCCACCGTCTCCCGGGCAGCCGCCCCACCGCTAGGGCCGATGGGCCCTGATGAGGGCCCGTACGGCCCTGACCCTACGGACCACCCCGTGCCCTCGACTCCCCGCGCGGGCGCCCTCGTCGGCCTGCCGCGTCCGGCCTCCACACCGGCGCGCTCCCATGGGCCGGTACCGTGAGTTGGACCGGAGCGGTCGGTGTCGGTGCCGCCCACGGGACCGGAGGAGACGCGGGTGGGAAGCGCGGAGGAGCCTCGACAGGCGCGGCTACGGCTGCCCCAGCTGAGGCTGGACGAGCTGCTGGAGGAGCTCCAGGCCCGCCTGGACGCGGCCCGGGGCACCCGCGACCGGGTGCACAGTCTGCTGGAGGCGGTGCTCTCCGTCGGCCGGGAGCTGGACCTCAAGCAGGCGCTGCACAGCATCGTCGAAGCGGCGGCCGTGCTCGTCGACGCCGAGTACGCGGCCCTCGGGGTGATCGGACCGGACGGCAGGCGGCTGTCCGACTTCTACACGGTCGGGGTCACCGAGGAGCAGATCGCCGCGATCGGCCCCTTCCCCGAGGGACACGGCATCCTCGGCGAGCTGATCAGCCGCCCCGAGCCGCTGCGCCTGGCCAGGATCTCCGAGCACCCGGCCTCGTACGGCTTCCCGCCGAACCATCCGCCGATGAACACCTTCCTCGGCGTTCCCATCCGGGTGCGCGAGCAGGTCTTCGGCAATCTGTATCTCACCGAGAAGCGGGGCGGCGCGCGGTTCGACGAGGAGGACGTCTCCGTGACGTCGACCCTCGCGGTGGCGGCGGGCGTCGCCATCGACAACGCCCGTCTGTACGAGGACTCCCGGCTGCGGGAGCGGTGGCTGAGGGCGAACGCGGAGATCACCCACAGTCTGATGTCCGGCAGCGGACGCGGCGAGGTGCTCGGTCTGATCGCCGAACGCGCCCGGGAGATCACCGGCGCGGATGTGGCCCTGGTCGCGATGCCGATGGAGGACACCGACTCGCTGAGCGTGGAACTCGCCCTCGGGCCGGAGGCGGAGGACCTGCGCGGACTGGTGCTGCCCGTCGGGGGGAGCCTGATCGGCGAGGCCTTCTCCAAGGTCGCGCCCGTCACCAGCCCGGACGTCTCCCGCGACGAACGCGCCCCGGGGGTCTCGCCGTTCACCCGCCCCGGCAGCCCGGCGGTCGCCGTTCCCGTCGGCACGGGCGAGGGCGGCGTACGCGGTGTCGTCCTGCTGATCCGGGAGGCGGGGCAGCGGGCGTTCACCGGGAAGGAGACCGAGCCGCTGCTGGGCTTCGCGGCGCAGGCCGCCGTCGCGATGGAGCTCGCGGAGCGGCGCGCGGAGGCCGAGGAGGTCGCCGTGCTCAAGGACCGTGACCGTATCGCCCGTGATCTGCACGATCTGGCGATCCAGCGGTTGTTCGCGACGGGCATGACCCTGCAGAGCGCGGGCCGGTTCATCGAGCACCCCGAGGCCTCGGAGCGTGTGGTGCGCGCGGTGGACGACCTGGACGAGACCATCAAGATCATCAGGTCGACGATCTTCAGCCTGCGCTCCCGTGAGGGCGCCGGAGGCTCCGGGCTGCGGGCCCGGGTGGCGCGGCTCGCGGGCGAGACCGCGCCCGTGCTGGGCTTTCCGCCGAGCGTGCGGATGGAGGGACTGGTCGACACCGAGGTGCCCCGTGAGATCGCCGACCATGTGGTCGCCGTGCTCTCCGAGGCCCTCACCAACATCGCCCGCCACGCCCACGCCGACCGCGCCGACGTCGCCCTCACCGCCGACGCCCACCGGGTCCGCCTCACGGTCACCGACAACGGCGTGGGCATCCCGGCCGAGGGCCGCCGCAGCGGTCTGCGCAATATGGCGGAGCGGGCCCGGCAGTCGGGCGGGGACCTGGAACTGAGCAGTCCGCCCGGCGGGGGCACCACGCTGGTGTGGTGGGCACCGCTGCCGAGGGAGTAGGGACCTGCCCACGGCCCGACCTGCGGCCCCACCCCCTCGTCGTGGCCATGCCCTCGAAGCCGGGCGGACGCCGAAATCACCCGGCGATGGAGTCCAGTTGCTCCGCCGCCGGACGCAGCACCCACAGGTCACCGCCCGGTGGCGCCTCCAGCAGGGGAACCGCCGCGCGCGCCCGCGCACCACCGGCGTCGGCGGCGGCGTGGACCACATCCGTCGCCGCGTACCGCAGGAACCCCAGCTCCGGATGCGGCCAGGCCGAAGCCCCGGTCGCGGCGGGCAGGAGGTGGTCCACGGCCTTGAACAGGCTCTGCCCGGCCGGCCCCCGGTACGCCCACAGGTTCACGCCGACATGCCGGCCGATCGCCGCGAGCCGGGTGTGGGCGACCAGGGCGAACGTCGAGTAGTGCCAACTCCGGGTCCGGGCCAGCTCCTGCGGCTGGCTGCCGTCGGACGCGATCTGGACGGCGATCCGTCCGCACCGTGCGTCGAGGACCGTACGGCGGGCCAGGTCCGTGTCGCCCGTCGTGTAGGCGAGGGCGGCGAGCTGCATGTCGTAGAAGGTGCCGTGGTTGTTGGTCGCGGCGGCCTCCTCCCGGCCGAAGCCGCTGGTCCTGAGTCAGCCCAGGAAGTCGGCGTTCCAGCGCGCCATCCCCTTCCGGTCCTTCCCTCTCCAGCCCGGAGCGCCGGTGTCCAGCAGGGCGATCGCGTCGAGGACGCTGGTGAAGGACTGAGAGAAGTCGATGATGCCGATGGCCCGGCCGTCGTACTCGCAGGGGATGAACTGGGCGTGGTTCAGGTTCGGGTTCATCCGTGTGGCCGGATCGAGGAACCAGGTCCGCAGCACCTGCCCGGCCTTCTCGGCGTACCGCCGCTGCCCCGTGTAGTACCAGGCGAGGGAGAGGTCGTACGCGGAGTCGAAGGTCTTCTCGACGTCCTGGCGGTCGGTCCCGGAGTCGACCTCGGGGTTGCGCTCCCCGTCGCGCTGAACATACGGGCAGCCCCACGGATTGTCGGCGGTCGGGGCCCTCGTGGGCCACCAGTAGGGGGCCTGGCTGAGGTAGTCGTGGACATCGCCGGAAGGCGCCGGCCGGGGCTTGTCGACGACCGTCCAGGGGCCCTGGTCCAGCCACTTGTCGGCCCGTACCGTCAACATCCGCACGGCACGCCGCAGTTGGGGGTCGCCACGATTCAGCCGGAGCTTGGTCTCATATAGCCGGGCGCCATCCAGTACGGCGGTGCGCGGGACCTCGGCCGGCGCGGTGTGCGCCCCCGACCGTGCCGAGACGGAAGGGACGGCCGAGACGGCGAACGCGACCAGCGTCACCAGCAGAACGCCCAGACGTCGCGGAGGTGTGCTCATCGGCCCACTCCCCGCTGCGCCGCGTGGAGGTTCTGCGGCCGTACCGCGTACGGACGGCCGTACAGCTCCAGCCGCGTGCGCAGATCGCCCGCGAAGTCGGGGACATCGATCTGGCCGAACTCCCTGACCTCGTCGATGCCGACCGTGGCGGAGTACGGTGCCAGCCCGTCGATCCTGATCAGACCCGCCCGGGCGTTGGTGACCCGGATGTTCCAGTGCGTGAAGCGGGCGCCGAACAGCGGGCCGGCGGTCGCGTCACCGCCGTGGCGGCCGGTGTTGTTCACGGTGATGTCGGTGCGGACATTGGCGAAGGGCAGTCCGCGGTGACTGTCGAAGGTGCCGATCCGCATGTCGCCGCGCGACCAGACGTTGTACGAGGACAGCCCCTCGACATTGATGCCGTGCACCTGGGTGCCGGAGGGCGCGGGCACGGACGGCTCCTCGATGGCGAAGTCCTCGACGAGGTTGTCGTGCGATCCCTCACGGCAGAAGTAGGGGTGATGGGAGCCCCGGCCGCTGACACGTGTCCGTCGCAGGGTGCACGCGGAGGCGGACACGAGCCCGAAGCCGTTGTCGGCATGGCGGACCGTCACATCGTCCACCCAGCAGTCGTACGCGCACTGCAGGACGACCCCGTTGTACCCCTTGTCCAGCAGATGGGGCTGCTGCGCGGTCTCGACCGCCTCCAGGGTCAGCCCCTCCACGCCCGATCCCGTCAACTCCGGGACATGCGTGGTGAGGTGCGGCTTCCACTCGGGTCGTATGTCGAGCGGCAGCGGACGTTCGAGGGTGACCCTCCGCCCCCGGACGCGGGCGACGCGGACGGGCCACTCGTAGGGGACGTACGACGTCAGCTTGGTCTTGTCGTCCCAGAAGTAGCCCTCCGGGCCCGGCCCGCCACCGCACATGTGCTCAAGGAGCGTGTGGTCCGGGTCGTCGGCGAGCCGGAGCAGCACCAGGGCGCCGGGGCGCAGGGACGACACGTCCGTCACCGTGATCGTCCACGATCCCCGCCGCGCCGGAGCGACGGCCGTGAGCGGACGCCACTCGTCGCGCCGGTTGCCCGTCCAGCCCTCGAAGGGCCAGTCCTTCGCCTTGATCGCGGCGACCAGGGAGGCCCGACGAGCCCTGGGGGCGAGCCATATCAGGCCGCCCGCCCACGACCAGCCCGACTTGTCACCGCCGTAGCGGGAGCCGTACGCGCCGATCAGCTCGGTGAGGTTCTTCGTCGCGTACAGCGTCGTACGACCGCTGCCCGCGCCCTTGAGGATCACGTTCGAGCGGTCCAGCCGGATCACGTCGTCGATCCGGAACGTGCCGGGCGGGACGGTGACGGTGCCGCCGCCCGCCCTCCCCGCCGCGGCGATGGCCCGGTTGATCGCGGGCGCGGAGTCGGTCGTACCGTCCGCCACCGCGCCGAAATCGCGTACGTCCGCGACGACCGGGCGGCGGGGGAGGCGGACCGCGCCGCCGTGGCAACCGGCTCGGCCGATGTACGGGATCTGGGGATGGGTGAAGGGGGTGCGGTTGAACTCCCGCCACAGGAGCGGGGTTTCGGCTGTCGCTGTCGCTGTCGCTGTCGCTGTCGCTGTCGCTGTCGCCGTGTCCGGGCCGGCCGCCAGGGCGACCCCGCCTCCCGCCGCTGTGGCCACGGCGCTGCCCAGCAAGGCTCGTCGGGTCAGTCCGACCGTGGCGTTGTTTGCCATGCTCATGACATTCCAACTGCCTTCGGCAGTCATGTGTGCGTCTCTCATGCCCGTTCGCCCTTCCCATGGTGGTTCATGGATGTGAACGACGTTCAGATGTGCGCTGACCGGTGAGCATGCCACGGGGCTCGTGAAGGGGAAAGGGTCAGTGATGGAGCAGGCGTGAGCGACCATGAGGACTGTTGGGTTGACGCCTGGTCTCCCCGCACCGCGCGTTCCGGTGGTCCGCCGCGCCTCGCTGCCGTGAACTGGCCCACGGTGCAGGCGGGTTGCCGATGTCATGAGGGGGCGTGGGACTGATTATGATCTTGCCCATGACCGTGCAGAACCCGGACAGGACTCTTTCCCGCAAGCAGAGGCTTCAGGAGAAGCAGCGCCGCCAGCTGGCGGTGGTCGACACCGTGGACAAGGCCGAGGCCAAAGTACGCAAGGCGGAGGTCGAACTGGCCCTGGCCGTAGCCGAGGCCGTGCAGATGTTCGGCACCGAGCAGTCCGCCTCCGAGGGGCTCGACATGCCCGTCGAGACGATCCGGCGCTTCCTCGCCCTCGCGCGCGACGCGGCGGCCGACACGGGGGACGCCGCCGGCGCGTCCTGAGCGCCGCATGCGGATGGCCGCCCGCAGTGGTCGCCGTACACGGTGGCGACGGCGGGCGGCCGTGCGTGCGGGGCCGTCGGCGGTGTCGTGGTCAGCGGATGGCGGTGCCGGGCGGGGCGTCCAGGAGGACGAGTTCGTCGCGGTGGGGGAGGCCTTCCCAGTCGCCGCGTGTGGCGACCGCGAACGCGCCGGTGATGGCGGCGCGTCGTAGCCGGTCGGCCGGTGCCAGACCGTCCAGGAGCCCCGAGACGTATCCCGCGCAGAAGGCGTCCCCGGCGCCGACCGTGTCGAGGACCGGCACGGGATGCGCGGGCTGGTGCACGTGCTCGCCCTCGGCGGTGTACAGATCGGCGCCGTCCCCTCCCCGCTTGACGACCACCTCACGCGCCCCGGAGGCCAGCAACCGGCTCACCCGGGCGGCCTCGTCCCCCGTGCCGTCGTCCCCCGCGACGAGGGACAGCTCGTCGTCCGACGCGATGAGCACGTCGACCTCTCCCCGGAACCGGCCCAGACAGCGAGCCGCCTCCTCCCGCGTCCACAGGCGGGAGCGGTGGTTGACGTCGAGAACCACGGTCCAGCCGTGCGCCCGCGCGTACGCGACGGCCGTGGTCGCCGTGGCCAAGGGGCCCGTCCCGAGGGCACAGGTGATGCCGGTGACGTGCAGAATCCGGGCGCCCTCGGCCAGCGCCGGGGCGAGATGCTCGGGCTGTTGACGGGAGGCGGCCGAGCCCGCGCGCCAGTAGTGCACCCGTGCCACGTCGGCCACGAGACACTCACGCAGCAGGGCACCCGTGGGCGCGTCGGCATCCGTGGTGGAGTGCCGTACGTCGACGCCTTCGCCGCGCAGCGTCCGCAGGATCAACCGGGCCGGTTCGTCCGCGCCGAGCCGCCCGGCCCACGCCACCCGGTGCCCGAGACGGGCCAGCCCCATGGCGACATTCGACTCGGCACCGGCCACGGCGGTGCGCGCCGGGGCACCGTTGGCCAGCGAACCCTCCACCTGCAGGGACAGCATCGTCTCGCCGAAGGTCAGGACATCGGCCGCCGCCGAGGGCGAGGCGGGCACCGGGACGACTCCACGCGACGTCGTACGGTCGGGTGTGGGGGAAGCCGTACGGTCGGATGCTTGGGAAGGCGTGCGGTCCGCCGCTCCGGAGGTCACGCGCTCGCTTCCTCTCCTCGGCACACCGACCGGAACCGCCGGGCCCGGACCCGCAGTTCGTGCAGGTCACCGCCATGGGCCGCGTCGCCGACGAGCGGGGAACCCACGCCCACGGCGAGAGCCCCGGCCGCGAAGTACTCGGGTACGGAGTCCGCGTCCACTCCGCCGACCGGCACCAGCGGCATGTCGGGGAAGGGGTCCTTCAGAGCCCGGAGATAGGCGGGACCGCCCAGGGAAGCGGGGAACAGCTTCACCGCCGTGGCGCCCGCCGCCATGGAGGCGGCGGCCTCGGTGGGGGTCAACGCCCCGGCCAGTACGGGAAGTCGGAGCCGTATGGCCTCGTGCACCGCCTCGCCCATGACCGGTGTCACGATCCATGTGGCGCCGGAGTCCCGGGCGCGCAGCAACTCGTCGCGGGTGACGACGGTGCCCGCGCCGATGAGGGCGTCCGTGCCGACGGAACGCGCCGCCTCGGCGATCACACCGCAGGCGTCGTCGGTGTTGAGGGAGACCTCTATGAGGTCGACGCCCTCCTCGACGAGGGTGAGCACCGTACGCAGGGCGGCGTCCGACGACCGTCCGCGCACGATGGCGGCGAGCCTGCCACGGCCCAGCCGGTCGGTGAAGTCCGTGAGGTACAAGAGGGAACTCCGATGAGGTGCGGTTCGGCACCCTGGTCGTGACGGATGCCGCGGCCCTGCTCCTGGGCGGCGACCCGGGCGCACTGAAGGCTATCCGCAGGCCTGTCGAGAGGGAGAACGAGCCCGGTCCGTCCTACCTCGACGGCGGTGCCGTCGACCCCCGTGGGGTGAGCGAGGGGGTGGCGACCTGATGGGACGGGGGTTCCTCGTCGTCGATGACCGCGAACAGGGTCCGGGCCACGTCGGCGCCGAACCCGTGGACGTCATGGCTCATCGCGGACAGCGGCGGATGGGTCAGCCGGCAGAGCTGGGAGTCGTCCCAGGCGAGCAGGGAGAGATCACGGGGCACCGAGAGGCCCAACTCGGCGGCGACGGCGGTCCCGGCGACGGCCATGATGTCGTTGTCGTAGAGGATGGCCGTCGGCCGCTCGGCCATGAGCAGCAGGGAACGCGTGGCGCGTGCCCCCTCCTCGCCCTCGTACCCGGTGGCGATCTGCAGGTCGTCGGCGATACCCAGTTCCCGCGCGGCCTCGGTGAACGCCCGAGCGCGGATGGCACTGTGGCCGAGCCCGGCGGGGCCGCCGACCCGGGCGATCCGGCGGTGGCCGAGAGCGGCCAGATACCGTACGGCCTCCGTGGCGGCGGTGGCGTCGTCCGTCCACACCGAGGTGAGACCGCCCGTCAGCGACGGGTGGCCGACCGCCACCGCGGGGAGCCCGATGGCCTTCAGCGCGGGCACGCGGGGGTCCTTCTCGCGGAAGTCGACCAGGATCGATCCGCCGATCTGCCGCGCCTGCCACCACCGTTGCTGGAGTGCCAGCTCCTCCTCCATGTCCCGCACCAGATGCAGCAGGAGCGAGCACGACCGCTCGACCAGCACGCTCTCCACGCCGGAGATGAACTCCATGTAGAAGGGCTCAAGGCCCAGCAGCCGGGCCGGGCGGCAGATGGCGAGGCCGATGGTGTCCACCTTGGTGCCCGAGGACAGGCCCCGGGCCCGGGCGTTGGGGGTCCAGCCGAGGTCCCGCGCCGCCTGGAAGATACGGTCCCGGGTGGTGTCGGACACCCCGGGCCTGCCGTTGAACGCGAGCGACACCGCGCCCTTCGACACACCGGCCAGGGCAGCGACGTCCTTGATGGTGACGCGTTGGGTGGGTGCGCTCACGTCGGTTCCACACAGAAGATCGCCGAGCGGACCGCCGGGACCTCGGGCTCGGGCCAGCCGCCCACCCGAATCCTGCTCTCCTCGCCGGGGAGCAGAGTGACACGACCTGTGTCGGCCACCGCGTCGGGGGCGAGACGATCGGGTTGCAGAAGGAGGTCTCGTACGAGGGTGTGTGCTGTGACCACGACGTCGACTGTATCGGCCGTGCCGGCGACCGGTTCCAGCCGCACATCGAACTCCGGGGCCGGGTAGGGGAAGTCGCGGTCCGGCACGGGGAAGTGCACGGCGCGCAGCCCGTCCACGTCCGCGACCAGGAACTCTCCGTCCCCGGCGAGACCGAGCGCGTCGCCCGGCAGGGGAGTGCGTACCGCGTCCCGCGCCGCCACCTCCACGGTGAGCGGCACCCGGGCCGTGACCCTCCCTTCGGCGGTCGCCCGGCGTACGGTGACCTCGGCCCGCCAAGGCGTGGCCGACTGGTTGACCAGACCCAGCACGACGCCCTCCGGGCCGGGCTGGAGGGTGAGCAGCCGGTCGGCGTACAGGCGCCGCAGCTCGTGGTAGAGCGGCTTGAGCCGGCCGTCCCCGTCGATGGCCGACCAGGAGCTGACCGGCCAGCAGTCGTTCAACTGCCAGACGACCGTGCCCGCGCAGACCGGCCAGTGGGAACGCCAGTGCTCGATGCCGGCGGCGACCGCCCGGGCCTGGATCAGCTGGGTCAGATAGTGCCAGCGGTCGAAGCCTTCGGTGCCCTCGGGCAGTACGAAGTGGCGTTCGACACCCCGGTCGAGTTTGCCGTCGCCGTCCTCGGCCTTCTGGTGGTGCAGCATGCCCGGCGAGTCGGGGGCCAGGTCCTCGCCGGGCAGGGCGCGGCGCAGGGTGGCCAGTGCGGGCGGTGCCTGCCAGCCGAACTCGGCGACGAACCGGGGCACGCTGTCGCGGTACTCGGCGAAGTCCCGGCGGTTCCACACCTCCCAGGAGTGGTGGGTGCCGTGCGCCGGGTCGTTGGGGTGGTGGTCCCACGAACCGGACCAGGGACTGCCCGCCGTGTACGGCCGCGTGGGGTCCGACTCGGCCACGATCCGCGGCAGCACACCGAGGTAGTAGCCCTCGCCCCAGGAGTCACCGGCGAGTTCGGGCTCCCAGTTCCAGTCCCGGAAGCCCCAGAGGTTCTCGTTGTTGCCGTTCCACAGCACCAGCGACGGGTGCGGCATCAGCCGTACGACGTTCTCCCGCGCCTCGGCCTCCACCTCGCCGCGCAGCGGCTGCTCCTCCGGGTAGGCGGAGCAGGCGAACAGGAAGTCCTGCCAGACCATGAGGCCGAGTTCGTCGCAGGCGTCGTAGAAGGCGTCGTCCTCGTAGATGCCGCCGCCCCAGACGCGCACGAGGTCGATGTTCGCCTCGGCGGCCTGGGTGAGGCGGTGCCGGTAGCGCTCGGGGGTGATCCGGGAGGGAAGGACGTCGTCGGGAATCCAGTTCACGCCGCGTGTGAAGAGGCGGACGCCGTTGACGACGAGGGTGAAGCCGGTGCCGTGTGCGTCGGCGGTGCGGTCCAGTTCGATTCGGCGGAAGCCGACGCGGCGCCGCCAGGAGTCCAGGGTCGAGTCGCCGTCGGCGAGGGTGAGCGTCAGGTCGTACAGGGGCTGTTCGCCGTGTCCGCGCGGCCACCACAGCCGGGGGTCGGGCACGTCCAGTTCGAGGATCGCGTGGCCGTCCTCGACGACGACCTCGGTGTCCACCCCGGCCACCGACGCCCGTGCGGTCAGGGGGCGCCCGGTGCCGTCGGCCGTGCGCTCCACCGTGAGACGGACCTCGACCCGGCCGCGCGTCCCGTCGACCGTGACCAGGGGCCGGACCTGGGAGATCCGGGCGGTCGACCAGTGCTCCAGACGCACGGGCCGCCACATTCCGGCGGTGACGAGGGTGGGGCCCCAGTCCCAGCCGAAGGAGCACGCCATCTTGCGGATGTACTGGAACGGTTCGGGATAGACATTGGGCCGGTCGCCGACCGCCTTCCGTACCGCCTCCGCCTCCTCGCGAGCCGGGGTGAAGCGCACCCGCAGCTCACCGGACCGGCCGGTGACGTCGAAGCGGTGGGCGCGGTGCATATTGCGGGTCCGGCCGAGCACCGCCCCGTCCAGGACGATCTCGGCCGCGGTGTCGAGGCCGTCGAAGACCAGGTCGGTGCGCTCATGACCGGTCGCGGCCGTGAGCGCGGTGGTGTACGTCCAGGACCGGTCGCCGACCCAGGCCACGTCGTGCTCGTTGGTGCCGATGAAGGGGTCCGCGATGACTCCCGCGGCCAGCAGGTCGGTGTGCACACAGCCCGGCACCCGGGCGGGCAGCACCGTGTCCTCGTGGCACAGCCCCCACCCGTCGCTGAGCAGGGTGACGTCCTTCATGTGCGGCTCCCCTCACATGGCGCAAGGTCGGTTCTGGATTGCGGCGCCGCCAACCTAACTGCCCGGGACAACGATGTCCATAAACCGGTCTAGCTGCACTTCATGCGCCCCATTTGATGCGTTTTCTCTTGTCGTGCCTGGTGAATGCCCTGCACTGTGAGCCCCTCTGGTAACGATTGGGTATCGCGATGAAACCGCCAGCTTTACCGGTTCATTTGGCCGGTGCGATAGTGCCGACAGCCCAAAGGCGGGCCTGAGCCGCAATCTCGAAGGAGCTGGTCATATGGGGAGGAAGACGCTCGCCGTCGCCACGCTGATCGCCGTCACGGCCATCACCGCGACGGGATGCACCGGGGCGGCGGCGCCGAAGGGCGAGTCCGCCACCGCGGCGACGGACCCGGCCGACGTGTCCGGCACCATCACGGTCCTCACCCACCGCACGGACCTGGTGCAGAACGGCACGATGGACAAGTACGCGGCCGAGTTCAGAAAGACCTACCCGAAGGTGACGGTGAAGTTCGACGGAATCACCGACTACGAGGGTGAGGTCAAGATCCGCATGAACACCGACAACTACGGTGATGTGCTGATGATCCCGAACGCGATCGCCACGAAGGACTACCCCTCGTTCTTCGCCTCCCTCGGCAGCGCCGACGAACTGAGCGAGAAGTACCGCTTCACCGGCAAGGCGACCGTCGACGGCAAGGTGTACGGGCTCGCCACCGTGGGCAACGCCGACGGCTTCGTCTACAACAAGGCCGTTTGGGAGAAGGCCGGCATCACCTCCTGGCCCACCAGCCCCCAGCAGTTCCTGACCGACCTCAAGGCCATCAAGTCCAAGACCGGCGCGGTGCCGTACTACACCAACTTCAAGGACCTGTGGCCGCTGACCGCCGGCACCGCGAGCATAGGCTCGGTCAGCTGCGACGCGGAGGCCAACGACAAGCTCGCGACCTCCACCGCCCCCTGGGCCGACGGAAGCGACCTCAACGTCATCGACACCCTCCTCTACGACGTCGTCCACGACAAGCTCATCGAGAAGGACCCCACCACCACCAACTGGGAGAACTCCAAGGGCATGCTCGCCCGGGGCGAGATCGCCACCATGCAGCTCGGCTCCTGGGCGATCAGCCAGATGCAGGGCGCGGCGAAGACGGCCGGGACGAACCCTGACGACATCGGTTTCATGCCGTTCCCCGCGCAGACGGACGGCACGTTCTGCGGAATGCTCTCCTCCGACTACCAGCAGGCGGTGAGCATCCACTCCGGGCACAAGGCCGCAGCGCGGGCATGGGTCGACTGGTTCACCGAGAAGTCCGGCTTCGCGCAGAACGAGGGCTCGATCCCGACGCTCAAGTCGGGCGCCCTGCCGGACACGTTGAAGCCGTTCGAGGACAACGGTGTCACCCTGCTCGAACGCTCCGAGGCCAAGAGCGCTGCGGTCAACGCCGTCGACAACGCCGCCGAGATCGGCCTGGCCAAGCCCGACTACCGGCAGAAGCTGGTCGACATTGCCCGTGGCGTGCAGGACGGAAGCCTGCAGGACTACTTCACCGAACTCGACGAGAAGTGGAGCGAAGCGGAGAAGAACGCGGGTTCCTGACGGACCGAAAGGCACCGAGATGACCCCCACCACCCCCACGCCCACCGCACATGTGGCCAAGGAGAGTTCGGGCGCCTGTACGGCCAGGAAGACGGCGGCGAGCGGCGGTTCCCGCCCCCGCCGTCGTGGCCCGCTGAGCCGCGTCACGCCCTGGCTGTTCCTGCTGGCCCCGCTGGTCCTGCTGATCACGTTCACCTACGTCCCCGTGGCGAACATGATCTACTACAGCTTCACCGACTGGGACGGCGTCAGCCCGGAGATCCATGTCACCGGCACCGCCAACTACGCCGAACTGTTCACCCGGCCCGAGCTGTTCCGGGTGTTCTTCGTCAGCCTCTACTACCTGGCCGCGTCCGCCGTACAGATCGTCATCGCCCTGTACTTCGCGACCGTCCTCAGCTTCAACGTGCGCCTGCGCAACCTCTTCAAGGGAATCCTGTTCTTCCCGTACCTGATCAACGGCGTCGCCATCGGGTTCGTCTTCCTGTACTTCTTCCAGGACGGCGGCACCCTCGACTCGGTGCTCTCCTGGTTCGGCGCGACCACCGACCACGCCTGGCTCGGTACGCCGACCTCCGCGAACGTCTCCCTCGCGGGCGTCTCCGTCTGGCGCTTCACCGGCCTGAACTTCGTGCTCTTCCTGGGCGCGATCCAGTCCATCCCCGGTGAGCTGTACGAGGCGGCCCAACTCGACGGCGCCACCCGCTGGCACCAGTTCCGCTATCTCATCCTGCCGAGCATCCGGCCCGTGGTCAGCCTGAGCGTGATCCTCGCCGTCTCCGGCTCCCTGTCGGTGTTCGAGATCCCCTACATCATGACCGGCGGCGCCACCGGCACCACCACCTTCGTCATCCAGACGGTGAAGCTCGCCTTCCAGTTCAACAAGACAGGCCTTGCCTCCGCGGCCGCCGTCGTCCTCCTCCTGATCATCCTGCTGATCACCTGGCTCCAGCGCCGCCTCGTACCCGACGAGAAGGTAGACCTCGTATGACCACCCACGCGGTCGACGGCCGTCGCCCCCGGGGCATCGGCTCCGCCCTCATCTATCTCTCCCTGGTCCTCGCCTCCCTGGTGGTCCTGGTCCCGCTGGCCGTCGTGTTCCTCACCTCGCTGAAGACGGAGAAGGAGGCGACGGACGGCGGCGGTGCCTTTCAACTCCCCGGTGACTGGCTGAACTTCTCCAACTACGTCACGGCCTTCCGCGACGGCCAGATGCTGACGGCGTTCGGGAACACCGCCTTCATCCTGCTGTTCTCCATCACCGGCACCGTGATCATCGGCTCGATGACCGCGTACGCCATCGACCGCTTCGCCTTCCGCGGCAAGAAGTTCGTCATGGGGCTGTTCCTGGTCGCCACCCTGGTGCCGGGCGTGACCACACAGGTGGCCACCTTCCAAGTGGTCAACAGCTTCGGCCTCTTCGACACCCGGTGGGCACCGATCCTGCTCTACATGGGCACCGACATCGTGTCCATCTACATCTTCCTGCAGTTCATCCGATCCATCCCCGTCTCCCTCGACGAGGCCGCCCGCCTCGACGGCGCGGGCGCGCTCACCATCTACTGGCGGATCATCTTCCCGCTGCTCAAACCGGCGATCGCCACCGTCGTCATCATCAAGGGCATCACCGTCTACAACGACTTCTACATCCCCTTCCTCTACATGCCCTCCGAGAACCTCGGCACCATCTCCACGGCCCTGTTCCGCTTCAAGGGCCCCTTCGGCGCCCACTGGGAGGCCATCTCCGCCGGCGCGATCCTCGTCATCGTGCCCACGCTCGTCGTCTTCCTCTTCCTCCAGCGCTACATCTACAACGGGTTCGCCCGAGGAGCCACCAAGTGAACCGTCGCGCGTTCATCGTCATCGGCACCACGGTCGCCCTGGCAGCCGGCACCGCACGGGTATCGGCGGCCGCACCCTCCCCGGCATCCACCGGCGCGCCGACACCGGTCCGGATCGTCGACGACAGGGCGACCCCCGCCACCCGAGCCCTGTTCGCGTACCTGAAGCGGCAGCAGGGCAGGGGCATCCTCTTCGGCCACCAGCACGACCTCACCTACGGCTTCACCTTCACCATCGGCGACGGCAGGAAGTCGGACACCAGGGCGGCGGTCGGCGACCACCCGGCGGTCTTCGGCTGGGACACCCTCATCCTCGACGGCGACGAACGCCCCGGCGCCGACGGCGGCACCGAGGCCGAGAACATCGCCGCGCTCACCCGGTGCATCGAGCAGGCCGACGCACTCGGCGGCATCAACACCCTCAGCGCCCATATGCCGAACTTCGTCACCGGCGAGAACTTCTACGACACCACGGGCCGCGTGGTCGGCCAGATCCTCCCCGGAGGCGCGAAGCACGCCGACTTCAACGACTTCCTCGATCGCGTCGCGAAGGCGGTCAAGGGCGCCCGGCGGCACGACGGCACCCCGATCCCGGTGATCTTCCGCCCCTTCCACGAGAACAACGGAGGCTGGTTCTGGTGGGGCGCCGGCCACACCACCTCCGCCGAGTACATCGAGGTGTTCCGCTACACCGTCGAATACCTGCGCGACACCAGGGGCGTCCACAACCTGCTCTACTCCTACTCGCCCAACTCCGCCTTCGGAGGCGACCCGACCGGCTACCTCAGGACCTACCCGGGCGACGAGTTCGTCGACATCCTCGGCTACGACGCCTACGACAACTCCGCCGGCTCGACCGCCTGGCTGGGCGCCCTGGTCAAGGACCTGGCGATGGTGGTCCGGCTCGCGAACGAGCGCGGCAAGGCGCCCGCCTGCACCGAGTTCGGGGAGAGCGGCACCGAGGGCCGCGACCCCGACTGGTTCACCCGCCTCCTGGCGGCCATCGAGGCGGACCCGCTGGCCCGTCAGACCACCTACATGCTCACTTGGGCCAACTTCGGAGGCACCAACCGCGCCTATGTGCCCTACCCCGGCCACCCCCTGCTGCCGGACTTCGTGAAGTACCACCAGGCCCCGTACACCGTCTTCGCCGCCCAACTGAAGGGCGTGTTCACCGCCCGCACCACCGCCGTCCGCAACGCCCCGCTCACGCATCTCGTGACGCCCACGGACCGGCAGCGCGTGACGACCACCGAGACCACCGTCCGGGTACGGGTCACCCCCGCGAAGGCGAGCCGGGTCACCTACTCCGTGAACGGCGGCCCCGCCCGACCGCTGCGCCTGGACGCCGACGGCTTCCACTCCGCCGACTGGTCGATCGACCCGGCCTGGCTGGACAACCGCGCGGTCACCCTCACCGTGAGCGCACGGGTCGGCGAGAAGACGCTCACCGACTCCGCCAAGGTCCTCCTCGGCGAGGTCGCGCCCCTGCCCGCCGGATGGATCGACGACTTCGAGGGATACGCCGGGGACGACGTCACCCTGAGCGAGGCGTACAGCCACGTCAACGCCAACACCACCACCCTGTCGACCGACCACAAGGCCTCGGGCTCCTACGGACTGGCCTACGCCTACGACTTCACCTCCGCCGAGTACACCGGAATCGGCAGATCGGTCGACGCGGACTGGAACGCGTTCACAACCATGGCGCTGTGGCTGCGGGGCGACGGCTCCGCGAACGGCGCCACCCTCCAGATCGTCGCCGCCGGAGCCTACTTCGAGTACAACATCCCGCTGGGCGACACGGCCGGGCAGGAGATCAGGGCACCCTTCAGCGCGTTCAGGCCCGCCCCCTGGGACACCGCACACGCCGACGCCGTACTCGACACCGCCCATCTCGCCGACGTGACGGCGTTCAACCTGTACCTAGGCCACGGCAGCGGTGCGGCGACCACCGGGGTCGTGTACGTGGACGACATCAGGGCCGCATGACCCCGGCCCCGACCCCGGCCCTGGTCACCCGTCGAACACATGCAGCGTCTCGGCGACCAGCCCGTCGGCGGCATCCAACGCGGCAGTGAGCGTGTCCGGAGTGGTGCCGAGCGCGGAGAACAATCTGTGGGCCCGTCCGGCGAAGTCCGCCGGGGCGCCGGGGAGTTCACCGGCCGCCCGCACCGCGCCCTTCTCGTTGAGCACCCAGCACCCGGCAGAAGCGTGGAGGGCGTGGACGAGGAGTCCCACCGCGCGGAAGAGACAACCGGCGACATGGAAGGCGTCACCACGGGCCGCTCCCTTACGGGCACCGGCCAGGATGAACGGGGCCTCCCAGCGCGCGTTGTCGATGAGCGCCGTACGAAGGGGTTCCGGGTAGTGGCGGGTCTGCTGCCGCAGGGTTCGCAGTTCACCGCGGGGGTCGGCGAGGACGCGTCCCAGGGCCACCTCGCCGGCGTAGGCGTGGGAGTACACCCCGAGGGGGTGGCCGGGCTGGGCGCCGATCTCGAACCGCCCGGCCCGGCACTGCTCCCAGACGCGCCGCACCCGGTCCAGGTCGCGGTAGATCCAGTCGACGTGATGACCGTCGACGGTCAGCCAGCCGCCACCGTCGACCCACGGCCCCCAGCCACCGGGCTCGGTGACCTCCACCGGCCCGCCGGTCAGCTCCGCCGCCAGCAGACGCAGAGCGGCCGTGTCCAGCGGCGGCCGGTAGTACAGGCCGAGGTCGTAGTCGGAATCCGGGCTGTGCGTCCCCCTCGCCCGGCTGCCTCCCAGACACACCCCGACGACGCCGTCGATCTCGGTCAGCCGATTCGCGATCTCCACCAAGCGCTCCACGGACCCCAGTCTGCGGAGCCGGATCACCGGCCGCGACCGATTTACCGCTCGGGGCGGGCCTCGCGGTAGCCCGCGGTAGGAGCCCCCGCAACCCGACCTCTTTGACCGATACGGGTGACTTGCTGGCTGTTTGCGCACTGTGTGGCGTTGTGTGTCACCTACCGTGGGCCCGCAATCGAAACGGCGGGGCCTGTCCCCGCGCAGACCGTCCCGGGAAACGAGGTGTCGCCGCGTGCGCGGGTGCGGATTCCAGCGGAGTTCCGGGAGAACGACGCGTCGCATGCGGACGGCACGGCTGCGAGGGCTTCTCGTACTGCCGCTGCTGGCCTCCCTGCTCTCCGCCTGCGGCGGCGACGAGGGCTCCGGTACACCCACCGTCAACTGGTACAACTTCCCCGACGACTCCGGCGCGCTCCAGAAGGCGGCGGACCGATGCGGCCAGGCGTCCGGCGGACGCTACCGGGTCGCCTACCGCAAGCTCCCACGCGCCGCCGACGGCCAGCGGCAGCAACTGGTGCGCCGCCTCGCCGCCGAGGACGACTCGCTCGACATCCTCGGACTGGACGTCACCTGGGCCGCCGAGTTCGCCGAGGCAGGCTGGATTCGCGAGTGGACGGGCCGTATGAAGCGGCAGGCCACCGAGGGCACGCTGGGCGTCCCGCTGCAGACCGCGACCTGGAAGGGCCGGCTCTACGCCGTCCCGTACAACACCAACACCCAACTCCTCTGGTACCGGAAGGACTTGGTGCCCACCCCGCCCAGAACCTGGGCGGAGATGCTGGACATGTCACGGGCGCTCGCCCGGCAGAACAAGCCCCACTACGTCGAGATCCAGGGCGCCCAGTACGAAGGCCTCACCGTCTGGTTCAACACCCTGGTCAACAGCGCGGGCGGCTCCATCCTCAACAGGAGCGCCACCGAGCCCTCCCTCGGCCCACCCGCCGTGCGGGCCGCCGGCATCATGCGCGCGATGGCGAACTCCCCGGCCGCCGACCCCTCCCTGTCCAACCAGATGGAGGACCAGAACCGGCTGGCCATGGAGTCGGGGGTCGCCGCGTTCGAACTCAACTACCCGTTCGTCTATCCGTCGATGAAGGCGAACAACCCGCAGTTGTTCAAGAACTTCCGCTGGGCCCCGTACCCCCGGGTCGACGCCGACCGTCCGGCACGGCCCACCATCGGCGGTATCGACCTGGCGGTGAGCGCCTACTCCCGCCACCCCGACCTGGCCTTCGAAGCCGCCCTGTGTCTGCGCAACCGCGAGAACCAGCTCACCGCCGCCCTGGAGGGCGGACTCCCACCGACCCTGCGGGCCCTCTACGACGACCCGTCGTTCGTCAAGGAGTACCCGTTCGCCGGGGAGGTGCTCGCCGCCCTGGAGAACGCGAGCGTCCGCCCCCTCACCCCCGCCTACCAGAACGTGTCGATCGTGATCTCCCACACGCTGTCCCCGCCGTCCGCCATCGACCCGAAGGGCTCGGTCGCCACCATCCGGGACCAGATCGACGATGCCCTGCGATCCAAGGGTGTGATCCCGTGAGCGCCCCGACCCGCCCCGCCGAGGGCCCACCACCCACAGAGCAGCAGACCGAGCGGGACCGCAAGGCGCTCTCCGCCGGTGCCCGCCAGGAACGACGGCTCGGCTGGCTGCTGTGCGCACCGGCCGTCATCGTCATGGTCGCCGTGACCGCCTACCCCATCGGCTACGCCGTCTACCTCTCCCTCCAGCGCTACGACCTGCGCTTCCCCGACCAGGCAGAGTTCATCGGCTTCGGCAACTACGGGGCCGTGCTGTCCTCCCCGTACTGGTGGGACGCCTTCTGGGTGACCCTGTTCATCACCGGGGTCTCCGTCACCGTCGAACTGGTCCTCGGCATGGCCCTCGCCCTCGTGATGCACCGCACCCTCTTCTGGCGCGGCTCCGTCCGCACCTCGGTGCTCATCCCGTACGGCATCGTCACCGTCGTCGCCGCGTTCTCCTGGCAGTACGCCTGGACCCCCGAACTCGGCTATCTCGCCGAACTGCTGCCGAGCGGGGAGGCCCCACTGACCGAGCAGTGGCCCGCGCTGTGGCTGATCGTCCTCGCCGAGGTGTGGAAGACCACGCCGTTCATGGCGCTGCTGCTGCTCGCCGGGCTCTCCCTGGTCCCCGAGGAGACCCTGCGGGCGGCCATGGTGGACGGCGCCTCCCCCTGGCAGCGCTTCACCAAGGTCATGCTGCCCCTGATGAAGCCGGCCATCCTCGTGGCACTGCTCTTCCGCACCCTCGACGCGTTCCGGATCTTCGACAACATCTACATCCTCACCGCGGGCGCACACGGCACCGGTTCCGTGTCGATCCTCGGCTACGACAACCTGTTCACCGCGCTGAACCTGGGGATCGGCTCGACGATCTCGGTGCTGATCTTCATCTGCGTCGCGATCATCGCCTTCGCCTTCGTCAGACTGTTCGGCGCGGCCGCTCCGGGCGCGGAGGTGAAGCGCTGATGGCAGCCGTGGGAAAGAAGCACGCCGTTCGCTGGGGTGTGGTGAACGTCGTGGTGGTGCTGTACGCCCTGTTCCCCGTGTGGTGGATCGCCGCGCTGTCGTTCAAGGACCCCGGCACCCTCACCGACGGCGACTACATCCCCAGGGACTGGACCTGGGAGAACTACGAGGGCATCTTCCGGACCAGCGAGTTCACCCGGGCACTGATCAACTCGATCGGCATCGCCCTGATCGCCACGGTCATCGCCGTCGCGCTGGGCACCATGGCCGCCTACGCGGTGGCCCGACTCAGATTCCCCGGCAAACGGCTCCTCATCGGGATGTCCCTGCTGATCGCCATGTTCCCGCCGATCTCCCTGGTGTCACCGCTGTTCAACATCGAGCGGGTGCTCGGGATCTTCGACACCTGGATCGGGCTGATCATCCCGTACATGACCTTCTCGCTGCCGCTGGCCATCTACACCCTGTCGGCGTTCTTCCGGGAGATCCCCTGGGACCTGGAGAAGGCCGCCAAGGTCGACGGGGCCACACCCGCCCAGGCGTTCCGCCTGGTCATCGTGCCGCTGGCGGCGCCGGGCGTGTTCACCACCGCCATCCTCGTGTTCATCTTCTGCTGGAACGACTTCCTCTTCGCGATCTCGCTGACCTCCACCAACGCCGCGCGCACCGTGCCGGCCGCGATCGCGTTCTTCACCGGGAGCTCGCAGTTCGAGCAGCCCACGGGATCGATCGCCGCCGCAGCCGTGGTCATCACCGTCCCGATCATCGTTTTCGTCCTGTTCTTCCAGCGACGGATCGTCGCCGGACTGACGTCCGGAGCGGTCAAGGGCTGACGGCGGCCGGGGTGCCGGACCCCGCACCGATCCGGCACCCCGCCCCCGCATCCCGAACTCGAAGGCATGAAGGCAAGGAGAGGCAGCACCCATGGCCGAGATCGTCCTTGAGGGAATCACCAAGCGTTTTCCCGACGGCTCCCTCGCCGTGCAGGGCGTGGATCTCGACATCGCCGACGGCGAGTTCGTGATCCTGGTCGGCCCGTCCGGCTGCGGCAAGTCCACCACCCTCAACATGATCGCCGGCCTGGAGGACATCACCGCGGGCACCCTGCGCATCGGCGACCGCGTCGTGAACGACCTCGCCCCGAAGGACAGGGACGTCGCGATGGTGTTCCAGAGCTACGCCCTGTACCCGCATCTCACCGTCCGCGAGAACATGGGCTTTCCGCTGCGCCTGGCGAAGGTGGACAAGACCACGGTCAACGCCAAGGTCGACGAGGCCGCCCGGGTCCTCGACCTGACCGACTTCCTGGACCGCAGACCGGCCGCCCTGTCCGGCGGCCAGCGACAGCGCGTGGCCATGGGACGGGCGATCGTCCGCGACCCCAAGGCGTTCCTGATGGACGAGCCGCTGTCCAACCTCGACGCCAAGCTCCGCGTCCAGATGCGCACCCAGATCTCCCGGCTGCAACGACGCCTCGGCACCACCACCGTGTACGTCACCCACGACCAGACCGAGGCGATGACCCTCGGCGACCGCGTCGTCGTCATGAGACTGGGACTGGTCCAACAGGTCGGCACCCCCGCGGAGTTGTACGACTTCCCGCGCAACCTCTTCGTCGCCGGCTTCATCGGCTCCCCGGCGATGAACTTCCTCAACGCCACCGTGGAGGGCACCGTCCTGCACTCCTCCATCGGCGACCTGCCGCTGGACGACCGCACCCGGCGCGCACTGGAGCGGCAGAACGCGCCCCGCGAGGTCATCGTCGGCCTCAGACCCGAGGCGTTCGAGGACGCGGCCCTGGCGCACGGCACGCGCGGGCCCCTCATCACCGCCACGGTCGAGGTACTGGAGTCCCTGGGCTCCGACGTCTACGTCTACTTCACCGAGGAGGGCGGACCGGCGCGGACCGCCGAACTCGACGAACTCGCCACCGACTCGGGGCTGCGCGACACCGGAGCCGAGGCCGTCCAGCAGATCGTGGCCCGCCTCAACGCCGCCACCCGCGCCCGCGAGGGACAACCCCTGGAACTCCAGGTCGACATGACCAAGGCGCATGTCTTCGACCCCGCGACCGGCGTCAACCTCTCCCACCCGGAGAACTCCGACTGACACCCCGCCCGCCCGCGCCCTCACACCCTCAACTCCCGCAAGGCGGCCGGTACTTCCACTGCGGGAGGTACTGCCGCCATTCGGCGGAGGTGATCCTCGGGGAGGCCGTCGCGCAGACGCGTGAGGCGACGCGTTCGATGTCGGGGTCCCACAGCAGGGCCGTCCAGTCCTCACTGCCGGTGGCGAGGGTCCGGCCGTCGGGACTGAAGGCGAGGGTGTCCACCGGTTTGGTGTGGGCGGTCAACAGCACCGGCTCTAGGACCTCTCCACCGGCTGACAGACCGTACAGCCGCACCTTGTTGTCGGAGCTGGCGGTGGCGAGGGTCCGGCCGTCCGGGGCGAAGGCGACGGACATGACGCCGTCGGTGTAGCCGGTGAGGCGCTGCTCGGTGCGCGGACGGCGGGGGTCGGCGAGGCTCCACAGCCGCACGGTGCGGTCCTCGCTGCCGGTGGCCAGCGTGCGGCCGTCGGGTGAGAAGTCGACCGACTTCACCGCGCCGCCGTGGCCCTTGAGGACGGCCAGACGGGCCGGGTCCCGTCGGCTGGTGACATCCCAGAGGGTGGCCGTGCGGTTCCGGCCGGCCACGGCCAGGGTGCGGCCGTCGGGCGCGAACGACACGGAGTCCACGGCGCTCGTTCCCGGCAGCGCGGACAGCGGGCGGGGGAGACGTACGTCAGTCGTGTTCCAGAGCCGTACGGCGCCCTGCTCGCCGCCGGTGGCCAGCGTGCGGCCGTCCGGGCTGAACGCCAGGGAGTTGACGTGGCCGATCCGGGCGGGAACCGTGCGCAGCGGCCGGGCGCGCTGGGCCGCCGCTCCCACGGCCCACAGCCGCAGGGTGCCGTCCGCGCTGGCGCTGGCCAGGGCGCGGCCGTCGGGAGTGAACGCGACCGAGTTGACGGGCCCGGTGTGGCCGGTCAGCGGCGGGAGCGCGCGGGGACGGCGCCGGTCCGCGAGGTTCCACAGGCGTACGGTGCGGTCGTAGCCGGCGGTGGCGAGCAGCCGGCCGTCGGGGCTGAAGGCGACCGAGTAGAGCGAACTGGTGTGGCCGCTCAGGGCGGGGCCGGGCAGGTCCCAGAGGCGGGTGCTCTGGTCCTCGCTTCCGCTGGCCAGCGTGCGGTCCCCGGGGGCGAAGGCCAGCGCGCCGACGCCGCCGGTGTGCCCCGTGAGCACCGCCACCTCGCGGACCGGACCGGAACCGGTCGTCTCCCAGCGGCGGACCGTGCCGTCCGTGCCGCCGGTGGCCAGTTGACGCCCGTCGGAGCTGAAGGCGACCGCGTTGACCGCGTCGGTGTGCGTGGTGAGCGTCCGCGTCTGACGGGGTTGGCGCGGTTGGGTCACGTCCCACAGCCGCACGCTGAAGTCGGCGCCGCCGGTGGCGAGCCTGCGTCCGTCCGGGGTGAACGCCGCCGCGTTCACCCGGCCGTCGTGACCGGACGAGACCGACAGCTGCCGCAGCCGTGTGCCGGACGCGGCCGGCTCCCACAGCCGTACCGTCCCGTCACCGTGACCCGTGGCCACCGTCCGCCCGTCCCGCCGGAAGGCGACCGCGGTGATCTCGGGGCCCGCGTCCAGGGTGGCGAGACCGCGCGGCCGGCGGGGATTCGACAGCCCCCACATCCGGATGCCGTCGCGGGCGGCGGTCATCAGGGTCCGTCCACCGGGCCCGAACGCCATACCGACGATCGGACCGGCGTCGACCGGCAGCCGGGCCGCGAGCCGGGGCCGCCGCAGGTCGCCGATGTCCCACAGTACGGCCGTCCCGTCCTCGCCCCCCGCCGCCAGCAGCCGCCCGTCGGGGCTGACGGCGACCGCGCGTACGGGGCCGCCGAGACGGACCGACGCGACCGGCTCGGTCGGCCGGTGCGGATCGGGCACCCGCCACAGGCGGACCGCGCGTTCGGAGTCGCCGGTGACCAGGACCCGGCCGTCGGCACCGAACGCGAGCGCGGTGACGGCGCCCGGGCCGCCGGTCAGCTGAGTGGCGTACGGCGTGGCGAAGGTGCTCAGCAGTCTGCCGCGCGCCTCGGGGGTGGGCGACAGACGGTAGGCGGCCAGGCTCAGTTGCGCGGCCAGCGCGGGGTTGACCGTGCGCAGCGCCGCCGCGCCTTCGGCGGCCCGCTGGGAACCGGCGACATCGCGCTGCTGGTCCGCCGCCCGCTGCGCCCGAATGGCGAGGGCCGCGGTCGTACTGGTCAGCACCAGCAGCACGCCCAGCAGCGCCACCCCCAGACGCCGGAACCGGGCCCGGCGCCGCACCGCCGTGTGTTCCGCCTCCTCGGCGGCCAGACCGGCGTCGAGGAACTCCCGCTCCGACACCGACATCGCCGTACGGTCGAGCCCGGCGGCCAGCGCGAGACCCGTGCCACGGAACAGCGCGCCGGGCTCCCGCCCCAGCGCCTCCCACGCCTGGGCCGCGTCCGTGAGCCTGCGCCCGGTCCGGGTGGCCTCACGGTCCTCGGTCAGCCAGCCGTGCAGCCTGGGCCAACATCGGATCAGCGCCTCATGCGCCAGCTCCACCCGGTCGCGGTCCAGGGTCAGCAGCCGTGCGCCCGCCGCCAGATCCAGTACGGCACGCAACTCGCCGTCACCGGCCCCGGCCAGCCCCTCCAACTCCGCCAGCGGGGCCGGCCGCCGGGTGTCCTCCGTGCCGTCGCCCAGCGCGGTCAGCCGGACGAACACCTGCCGGGCCAACCGCCGCCGCCCCGCGTCCAGCTCCTGGTAGAACTCCTCGGCGGTACGCGCGAGAGCGCCCTCCAGGGCGCCCGCCGCCTCGAACGCGTCCAGCGTCAGCGCGTTGCCCCGCCGTCGCCGCCATGTCTGCAGCAACGCGTGCGACAGCAGCGGCAGTACACCGGCCTGACCGTGCGCCTGTGCGACGAGCGTCGCCAGCAGCGCGCCCTCGACGGTCAGCCCGGCCCGCTGAGCGGGCTGCACCACGGCACGGCGCAGCTCGTCCAGGCTCATCGGGCCGACCGGCACCTGCGCGTCGCGCATCGCTTCCACCAGCGGCGCGTGGTGGGTGCAGTGCGCGTAGAAGTCGGCCCGTGCGCCGAGCGCGACCCGGCATCGGCCACCGGCGTCCGAGGCGGCGGTGATCAGGGCCTCGATGAAGCGGTCCTTCTCGGCGGCGTCACGGCAGAGCGTGAAGGTCTCCTCGAACTGGTCGACGACCAGCACCAGTTCGCCTTCGCCGGTTCCGTCGGCGTGGACGGACCGGGCCGTGATCTGCCGGATCACCCGGCCCAGGTTCCGCGGGTCCTCCCGCAACTCCCCGTACAGGGCGCCCGGAGTGACCCCGGCGAGCGCCCCCAACCGCACGGCGCACTCCTCCAACGGCCGGGCCCCCGGCGTCAGTACGACCACCGTCGTGGCCGCGGCCCGGCGCAGCCGTGGCACCAACCCGGCCCGCAGCAGCGACGACTTGCCCGACCCCGAGGCCCCCATCACCACCACGAACCGCTGCCGTTCCAGCCGCCCGGCCAACTCCTCCAGCAACTGCTCCCGGCCGAAGAACCACTCGGCGTCCCGCTCCTGGAAGGACCGCAGCCCCGCGTACGGAGGAACGGGCCCGACCCCCGTACCCGGCTCGCGCAGCGGGTCGTCCTCGCCGAGAAGCCCCGCTGCCTCCCGCCAACGCTCCTGCCACTCCTCGGTGTCCCCGTCACAGGCGCGCACATACGCCAGCGTCACCGCCAGTGTCGGCAGCCGCTGCCCGGACGCGGCGGAGGACAGGGTCGAGATCGAATAGTGTGCCTGCTCCGCCAGCCTCCGGTACGGCGGATTGCCCGCCTTCCGCCGTAACTGCCGCAAACCTGCGGCGAATTCTGCTAACGGACCGTCCCCCGCGTCCAGTGGTCGTTCCCTGCGCGGCATCGCCGCGCCTCCCCGATGGTCCCCGTAGCCCCTTGCGGCTCCCCGTTTCCCCGTGCCGCAGGGTGCACTGCTTCTCCGCATTTTTCAGGAGTTGTTTGTTCGGCACCAGTGACCGAACGCGAACAATGCGCGAGCCGCTACACCTGGGGCGGCGGCCCGGCCGGCCGGCGGGAGAACCCGCTGGGCCCGGCCCCGGTCCGTCCATCCGTCAGGAGGAATGAGGAACGATGAGCATGTTCAAGCGCATGGCCGTCATCGGCGCGGCGGCGGCCTCGCTCGCCGCCGCCGGCCTGGCCACGGCTCCCAGCGCCTCGGCCGACACGGCCTACGGCTGCACCTGGCCGAGAGTCTGCTTCTACCTCACCGACGCCGCCTGGAACGCACGGGTGCCCACCGCGGCCTACCAGGACATCACCAGCAGTCCCCAGACCCTCGGCTCCCGCAGCTACAACTCCGAGTGGGTGTTCAACTCCCGCAACGACGACGGTGCGTTGCTGTACTACGCCCACGGCGCGACGCTCTGTCTGAAGCCGAACAACTGGGTCGACAACAACGACTGGGTGGTCACCAGGATTCGGATCATGGACTCTCCGACCTGCTAGCGAGGCGCGGGACGACAGCGTGGGGAGCGGTGCCGCGCCGCTCCCCACCGCATGAAGCGTGCCCTCACCCGGCCGGCGCCCACCCCGCATGTGCCGACAGCAGCCCCGCCAGCAGAGCCGTACGTGGGGGAACGTGGTCCAGTACGACGTGCTCGTGCCGGGCGTGTGCCCCGGCTCCCACCGCGCCCAGTCCGTCGAGTACGGGCCGGCCCAGCGCGGCGACGAAGTTGCCGTCGCTCGCACCGCCGACCGCCGTCCCCACCGCGGTCCAGCCCAGCTCGGCCGCGATCGACTGCGCCTGCTTGAACAGGAGGCGGGAGGCGGGGGTCGGCACCATCGGAGGGCGGTTCCAACCGCCGCTCACGGTGACCCGTACCCGTGGATCGGTCGGTACGAGCGCGGCGAGCCCGGCGTCGACACGGGCCGGCTCGTCGGGGTCGGAGACACGGACGTCGACACCGCAGGTCGCCCGACCGGCGACGACATTGGTGCCCGTACCGCCGCTGATTACGCCCACGTTGACGGTCGTCCCGCGCTCCGGCGCACCCAGCGCGGCGACCTGGGTGACCAGTTCGGCGAGGGCGTGGATCGCGCTCGCGCCCCGCTCCGGTTCGAGCCCGGCGTGCGCCTCCACTCCCTCGACCGTCACCTCGAACAGCCCCACCCCCTTGCGGGACGTCTTGAACGCCCCCTCGGCCCCGGCCGCCGCCTCGCACACCAGCGTGGCCACCGCGTCCTCGCCGAGCCGCTCGATGTACGGCCGGGAGACGGGGCTGCCGATCTCCTCGTCCCCGTTGAACAGCAGCCGTACGGCGGGACGCGGCAGGTCCAGCTCGCGCAGCAGCCGCAGCGCCCACACCGCCTGCACCAGACCGCACTTCATGTCGAACACGCCCGGCCCGCTCGCCCGCCCGTCGTCGGTGACCCGGAAGGGCCACTCGGCGAGGGTCCCGGTCGGCCACACGGTGTCGTAGTGGCACAGCACCAGCACCGTCTCGGCCCGTGGCGCGGCCGCCGTCGGATGCGAGGTGCCCTCGTACAGGAGTTCCAGCATGTCGCCGTGCGGGCCGCCGTCGTGGCGCCGTGAGACGTCCGGCGGGCCGAGCCGCCGATGGACCAGGGCCTCCACGGCGGCGAGGCCCGCGTCCAGCAACTCCTTGTCGTCACTGGGGGTTTCGCACTCCACCAGCGCACGCAGATCGTCGATGATCTCCGGTAGTGCGGCACGGGCCGTGTACTGGATGTCAGGCAGGGACAAGGCGGCTCTCCTCATCGTCGAAATCATCGTTCGGCCGGTACTCGACGTGCCCTCAGCGAACCGGGACGCCCGGCCCCAGGGGAATCCCCAACGCCCACCACACATAGAAGAGCACCGTCCAGGCGACGAGCAGCGTCAGACACAGCGGCATGGTCAGCGACAGCAGCGTGCCGATGCCGGCGGAGCGCCGGTAGCGCTGGATCACGCCCAGGGTCATGACGAAGTAGGCGCTCATCGGGGTCATCGCGTTGGTGCAGGAGTCGGCGATCCGGTACACCGCCTGGGTGACCTCCGGCGGGATGTCCAGCAGCATGAACATCGGCACGAACACCGGCCCGACCAGGGCCCATTGGGCGGAGCCGCTGGTGACCAGCAGATTGACCATCGTGCAGATGACCAGGATGCCGAGGAAGGCGACCGGCCCGCCGATGCCCGCCGACTTGAGCAGATCGGCACCCCGGATGGCCATGACCTCGCCGACGCCGGTCCACCGGAAGTACGCCAGGAACTGGGAGATGGCGAAGAACAGCACCAGGATCGGCGCCATCTCACGCAGCCCCCTCGCCATGTGCTCGGGGATGTCCCGGCCCCTGCGCACGGTGCCGACGGTACGCCCGTACACCACGCCGACCAGCAGGAATGCCACCGCCAGCACCACCGCGACACCGGTGAGCACCGGCGACTGGACGATGCTGCCGCCCTCGCCGCGCAGCGGTGACCCGCTCGGGACCATCGCCGCCACCACGACCGCCGCGTACCCGAGCAGCACCAGTCCCGCGTGGCGCAGCCCGCGCCGTTCCTCGGGCCGCAGACTCAGGGCGTCGACGCCCTCGGCCGACTCACCCGACGTACCCGACTCGCCCGGCTCCTCCGGCTTCCCGAAGGCGGGCCCGCCGGTCCCCGGCTCGGCCGCAGCATCAGCCTCCGGCTCCGGTTCGTCCGGCATCGCCGCCACCCGCCGGGCGATGACCTTCTCCGTGACGACGGTGATGACCAGGGCCAGGATCACCGACGAGCCGATGGAGAAGAAGTAGTTGGACAGCGGGCTGACGACATAGCCGGGGTCGACGGTCCGCGCGGCGGCCGTGGTCAGCCCGGCGAGCACCGCGTCGGTCGGTGTGACCAGCGGGCTCGCGTCATAGCCTGCGGACACCGACACGAAGGCCACCACCGCGCCGAGCATCGGGCTGCGCCCGACCGCCTTGAACGCCATCGCGCCCAGCGGCACCAGCACGACGTACGCCGCGTCCGACGCCACGTGGGCCACCATCGCGCTGAACGCCAGGGTGAAGGTCAGCCACTTGGCGGGGACACGGGCGACGGCGGCCCTCAGCATGGCGGGCAGCAGACCGGAGCGCTCGGCGACGGCCACGCCCAGCATGACCACGAGGATCGTGCCCAGCGGCGGGAACGTGGCGTAGTTCGTCACCGCGTCGTCGATCATCATCCGCAGTCCGGCGCCCGAGACCAGGCTCCGCACGGCCACGGTCTCGCCGCTCGCGGGGTTCAGCGCGGAGGCCCCGGCGGCGGACAGTCCCCAACTGGCGAGGGCGAGAACGACGCTGAGTACACCGAACAGCCAGAAGGGATGGGGGAGTCGATTGCCCACCCGCTCTATGCGCATCAGCAGGTTGAGCAGTCCGGAGAGTGGTTTCGCGGGAGGCTTCGCGGGAGGGGAGGAAGTCGCGGTCACTTCCCTATTGACCACCCTCGTGACGGAATCCTGCAAGTAAAAAGCCTGTTTCGCTTGTATCATTCAGATGAAAGCAGTGGTTGAGGGATTCATTCTGCGAGTTGGGTGTGGGGCATGGAGGACCTGGAGAACCTGGGTGGCGTCCTGGATGACGACGACCTCGATCTGGTCGCCGCGCTCCAACTGGCCCCGCGCGCCCCGCTGAGCCTGCTCGGCGAGGCCCTCGGGCTGTCCGCCAGCACCGCGGGCCGACGGCTGGCCCGGCTGGAGAGCGACCGGCTGCTGCGGGTGATCGGCCAGCTCGACTGGACGCTGACCGGCGAGGGCAACCCCTGGCACGTATGGGTGACGGCGGAGCCCGGCACCGCCCCCGAGGTCGCCCATCGCCTCGCCGAACTCCCCGCGGCCACCCATGTCGCGGTCACCGCCGGACAGGCGGACGTCTACTGCGTAGTACGCCCCGAACGCCGCCGCCACGCCCGGGAGTTGCTGACCCGATCCCTCCCCGCCACCCCCGGAGTGCGCTCCGCCCGCTCCGAACTCGTTCTGAGCGCCACCGCCAAGGCCGACTCCTGGCGACTGCCCCGCCTCGCCGCCGACCAGGAGCGGCTGCTCGCCAAGTACGCCGCCGAGGACGCCGCCGTCGGCACCCCCGCCGCCGGTGTCTCCCTCTCCGACGAGGAGACCCGCACACTCAGGCTGCTCACCACCGACGGCCGGATCACCGCCGCCCAGGTCTCCCGCGAACTCGGCATCGGCCAGTCCACCGCCTACCGCACCACCCAGTCCCTCCTGCGCCGCGGTCTGATCCGCCCCCGCGTCGAGATCGAACCCCGGCTCCTCGGCTACGCCCTGGAGGCGGTCGTCGCCCTGACGGTGACCCCCGGCGCCACCCGGGACACGGCCCACGCCCTCGCCCGGCACCCCTCGGCCCGGTACGTCACCACCACGGCGAGCCGCCACAACGTCGTCCACCACGGTCTCTTCCGCGACGAGGACGAACTCGCCCGCTTCCTCACCGGCGACCTCGCCGCACTGCCCGGCGTGACCTCGTACGACGTCTCGGTCCTCCTCGACGCGCTACGACGCCACGGCGTGGACCGCGAGGGCACCCGGCTGGCCCCGGCGCACACCGACACGGCACCGGACACGACGACCTCCACCACGGGAGCGGACGACACCGCATGACCACACGCGACACCGCCATCGACCGGGCGACCGCCCACTTCGACTCCGGTGCCTTCCTCGCCGATCTGCGCCGCCGGGTCGCCCACCCCACGGTGAGCCAGCCCCCCATGGACCCGGCCCCGCTGTACGCCTATCTGACGGACGAACTCGCCCCGGCGGTACGGCGGTTGGGGGCGAGCGTCGACATCGTCGACAACCCCGTCCCCGGAGCGGGCCCCTTCCTCGTCGCCCACCGTCACGAGGCCGACGACCTGCCCACGGTCCTGGTCTACGGCCACGCCGATGTGGTCCCCGGCCAGGACGACCGCTGGCGCACCGGTCTGTCCCCGTGGGAGCTGACCGTCGAGGGGGACCGCATCTACGGGCGGGGCACGGCCGACAACAAGGGCCAGCACACGGTCAACCTGGCCGCGCTGGAGGCGGTCATGGCGGCCAGGGGCGGCCGGCTCGCCTTCAATCTGAAGATCCTCATCGAGACGGGCGAGGAGTCGGGCTCACCCGGACTGCACGAGCTGTGCCGCCGCAGGCGCGACGAACTCGCGGCCGACCTCCTGATCGCCTCGGACGGCCCCCGGCTGGCCGCCGACCGCCCGACCCTGTTCCTCGGCTCACGCGGCGCGGCCAACCTCCGGATCGGCGTGCCGTTGCGCGACGGCGCCCACCACTCCGGCAACTGGGGCGGCGCACTGCGCAACCCGGCGACGGTACTCGCGGGCGCCCTGGCGACGATGGTGGACGCGGACGGCCGCATCCTCGTCGAGGCCCTGCGCCCACCCGCGATCCCCGCCCCCGTGGCGGCGGCCCTGGCGGACCTGACCGTGGGCGGCGGCGAGGCCGACCCTCCCGTGGACACCGACTGGGGCGAACCCGGCCTCACCCCGGCCGAACGCGTCCTCGCCTGGAACACGTTGGAGATCCTCACCCTCTCCGCCGGAGACCCCGCCCGCCCCGTCGGCGCGATCCCCGGCCGGGCCCACGCCGACATCCAGCTCCGCTTCGTGGTGGGCACCCGCTGGCAGGACCTGGAGCAGGCCATCCGCGCCCACCTGGACGCCCACGGCCTCCCCATGGTCGAGGTCGAACTCCTCCAGGCGGTCCCCGCCACCCGCCTCGACCCCGACTCGCCCTGGGTCCGCTGGGCCGCCGCCTCCCTCCACCGCACCACCGGCACACCCCCCGCCGTCCTCCCCAACCTCGGCGGCACCCTCCCCAACGACGCCTTCGCCGACATCCTGGGCCTGCCGACGGTGTGGATACCCCACTCCCACCCGTCGTGCGCCCAACACGCCCCCGACGAACACCTCCTGGCCCCGGTGGCCCGCGAGTCCCTGCGCATCATGGCGGGTGTCTTCTGGGACCTGGGCGAACCACCGGCCCACTGGACCGCCTGACGCCACCTCCACCGGCCGACGGGCGTACCCCCGGGCCAGGCCGCCTGTGACTTCTCCCACCCGCTCTTGCCCGGGCCGGGAGCGGTTACCTACGTTCGATCGCATGTCCCCCCATGACCGCCCCCGTCCCGGCGAACCGGACGACCCCGCCGCGGAGAGCGACACCGCGGCGGACCGGCCGGACACCCCGCCGACGACCGACCTGGACATCGACCTGAGCGCCCACGAGATGCTCCGCCGCGCTCACGTCCTGGACGCTCTCGGCGAGGACTGGGACCCGGTCGCCGCACTGCGCGGCGAGGAGACGGCGTACGACCTGCTGTACTCCGGCCTCGACGCGGAGCAGCGGCGCGTGTACGACGAACTGGTCTCGGCCGGTGTGCTGCCACGGCGAGGTGACGGCCATGCTGCCCCTTGACCCCCAGGCCGACATCGGCCGCCGCGCCTGGGTGGCCTGCCCCAACTGCGACGACCACCGCGGATGCGACACCTGCGAACAGGGCCGCACCTGCTCCGAGCACTGGCGCTATCTGCTCTCCAACGCCGGCAGCCTGCTCCACCTCCAGTGCCGCTCGTGCACCCACATCTGGACCCACGAGACCCATTTCGGCGCCACCCGCTCCCCATGGGAACGCATCACCAGCGGCCTGCGACGACACTGACCCGAGCCCTCGCGGACGATCGCCGGTGAGCCCGGACGGCGGACCCCGGTGCCCGCATTTCGGATGACCTCGCCGTCTGTCTCCGGGGACGACACCACGCCTCGGCCGAGGATCGCGGTCGGCGGTCAACCCTGCCTGCCGTTCGTCCGCCCGGAGGCAGCCGTGCACATCCTGATCCTGGCCAGCGCGTTCAACAGCCTCACCCAGCGCGCCCACGCCCAACTCCGCGACCACGGCCACACCGTGGCGGTGGAACTCGCCCTCCCCGGCACCTCACTGCCGGACGCCGTACGACGCCACGCCCCGCAACTGATCGTGGCGCCGATGCTGAAGACGGCGATCCCCGAGGAGGTGTGGACCACGCACACCTGCCTGATCGTCCACCCGGGCCCCGTGGGAGACCGAGGCCCCTCCTCCCTGGACTGGGCGATCCACGAGGGCATCGACGACTGGGGCGTCACCGTCCTGCAGGCCGACGCGGAGATGGACGCCGGGGATGTGTGGGCCCACGTACCGTGTCGCATCCCGAGGCGGGTCTCCAAGAGCGAGCTGTACCGGGGAGAGATCGCCGACGCCGCGATCGAGGCGCTCCTGCTCGCGGTGGAGCGCTTCGCCGACGGCGACCACGTACCGCACGAGCAGGACACGACGCGCCCGGCCGACGCCCTCCTGCGTACGCGCCCGTACCTCGACCAGGGCGTCCGGCGCATCGACTGGGCCGAGGACTCCACCGAGGCCGTCCTGCGCAAGCTGAGGGCGGCGGACTCACAGCCCGGTGTGCTGGACGTGCTGTTCGGCGATGAGTGGTATCTGCACGGCGGCCACCCCGAGTCCGTGCTGCGCGGTCGGCCCGGCGACCTGCTGGCCACCCGTGCCGGTGCGATCTGCCGGGCCACCGGGGACGGCGCCGTATGGATTCCCGAGCTGCGGCCCCGACGCGCTCCCGGCCGGCCGCCCACATACAAGCTGCCCGCCGTCCGCGCCCTCGGCGACCGCCTGCCGCCGCTGCCGGAGTGCGCCCTGCCCCGGCTGCCCGAGGTCGGGCACGACACCTGGTCGGACATCCGCTACCGGGAGGACGGCAACGCCGGCTTCCTGACCTTCTCCTTCCCCGGCGGCGCCATGAGCACGGACCAGTGCCGACGCCTGCTGGACGCCTACCGGGAGGCGTGCGCGCGGCCCACGTCGGTGCTGGTGCTGGGCGGCGAGCGCGACTTCTTCTCCAACGGGATTCACCTGGGCGTCATCGAGGCCGCCGCCGACCCCGCCGCCGAGTCCTGGGCGAACATCAACGCCATCGACGACCTCGTCGAAGCGGTCCTGACCACGACGGACCGGCTGGTGGTCTCCGCGGTCGCCGGCAACGCGGCCGCCGGCGGGGTGATGCTGGCCCTGGCCGCCGACGAGGTGTGGTGCCGCTCCGGCGCCGTCCTGAACCCCCACTACCGGCTGATGGGCCTCTACGGTTCGGAGTACTGGACGTACACCCTGCCGCGCAGGGTGGGGCACGCGACCGCGGAACGGCTCATGCGTGAGGCGCTGCCCGTCAGCTCGGCGAGCGCACTGCGGCTCGGGCTCGTCGACCGCGTGGTCGACAGCGGTCCCGAGGCGTTCGCGCGGGAGGTCGGCGGCCTGGCGGCCCGGCTGGCGTCCCTCCCGGCGACGGCCGGGCGGATCACCGCGAAGAAGACGGAGCGGGACCGGCTGGAGAGCACGACCCCACTGTCCGGCTTCCGTGAGCGGGAGCTGGCCCGGATGCGCCGGACCTTCGACGACCCGGACGCCCCGTACCACGCCCTGCGACGCTCCTTCGTCCACAAGACGCGACCCGCACGCACCCCGCCGCACCTCGGCCCGGTCCCCGACGCGCCCACCAGCCCGATTCCGGTTGCGCACCCCGCCGCTTTCCGCTCCGCCGCCGCCGTCACCGGAACGGCTCTCGATGGCGTCCCGTCCGGGCCGAACGGCTGATACGAAGAAGAACGTCGGCCGAAACGCAGGCCTTCATCCCCTTTTCCTCCCCAGGAGGCGGTCCCATGACTCAGGCGACCCCGGACACGGTGGACGCTGCGGACGCCGGCGGCGCGCCCGCCGACGAGACGTCCACGATCCACATCCTCTGGATCAACGCGGGGCTGAGCTGCGACGGTGACTCGGTCGCGTTGACGGCGGCCATGCAGCCCAGCATCGAGGAGATCGCCCTCGGCGCGCTGCCGGGCCTTCCGAAGATCGCCGTCCACTGGCCGCTCATCGACTTCGAATCCGGTCCGGTCGGCGGCTCGGACACGTTCATCGAGTGGTTCTTCAAGGGGGAGCGGGGCGAGATCGATCCGTTCGTGCTGGTCGTCGAGGGTTCCGTCCCCAATGAGGCGATCAAGCGGGAGGGGTACTGGTGCGGCTTCGGCGACAACCCGGAGACCGGCCAGCCGATCACCACCAGCGAGTGGATCGACCGGCTCGCCCCGAAGGCACTGGCGGTCGTCGCCATCGGCACCTGCGCCACCTACGGCGGTATCCACGCCATGGCGGGCAATCCGACCGGCGCGATGGGCGTCCCGGACTACCTCGGCTGGGACTGGAAGTCCCATGCCGGCATCCCCATCGTGTGCGTCCCCGGCTGCCCGATCCAGCCCGACAACTTCGCCGAGACGCTCACCTATCTCCTCTACCAGGCCGCCGGCTCCGCCCCGATGATCCCGCTGGACGACAAACTGCGTCCCACCTGGCTGTTCGGGGCGACCGTGCACGAGGGCTGCGACCGGGCCGGCTACTACGAGCAGGGCCAGTTCGCCCAGTCGTACGACTCGCCGAAGTGCCTGGTCAAGCTGGGCTGTTGGGGTCCGGTCGTCAAGTGCAACGTGCCCAAGCGCGGCTGGATGAACGGCATCGGCGGCTGCCCCAACGTCGGCGGCATCTGTATCGCCTGCACCATGCCCGGCTTCCCCGACAAGTTCATGCCGTTCATGGACGAGCCGCCCGGCGCCAAGGTGTCCAGCGGCACCAGCAGCACCTATGGCGCCGTGATCCGCAGGCTGCGCTCCATCACGGCGAAGACGGTGGACAAGGAACCCAAGTGGCGCCGCACCGGCGACAAGATCACCACCGGCTACCGGCCCCCTTGGTGACGTCCCACCGCAGATGACCCCAAGGACCCGCCTCTGCTTGGCGCACACCCCCGCTTCTGCTTGGCAACCCCACCCCCGAACCCCCCGAGCGACGAAGGGCACGGCAAACGACGATGGCAAGGACGAAGGCGGCCGGCGACGGCAGCGGCCTGGTGGAGATGGCCTGGGACCCGATCACCCGGATCGTGGGCAGCCTGGGCATCCACACGAAGATCGACTTCAAGCAGAAGCGGGTCGCGGAGTGCTACAGCACCTCGTCGGTCTTCCGCGGCTACAGCGTCTTCATGCGCGGCAAGGACCCCCGCGACGCCCACTTCATCACCAGCCGCATCTGCGGCATCTGCGGCGACAACCACGCCACCTGCTCGGTCTACACGCAGAACATGGCGTACGGAGTGAAGCCCCCGCACCTCGGCGAGTGGATCATCAACCTCGGTGAGTCGGCGGAGTACATGTTCGACCACAACATCTTCCAGGAGAACCTGGTGGGGGTCGACTACTGCGAAAAGATGGTCAAGGAGACCAACCCCGGAGTCCTCGAACTCGCCGAACGCACCGAGGCCCCGCACGCCGCCGAGCACGGCTACCGCACCATCGCCGACATCATGCGCTCGCTCAACCCCCTGGAGGGCGAGTTCTACCGCGAGGCCCTCCAGGTCAGCCGCTACACACGGGAGATGTTCTGCCTGATGGAGGGACGCCATGTGCACCCCTCCACGCTCTACCCGGGCGGCGTCGGCACCATCGCCTCCGTCCAGCTCTTCACCGACTACCTGAGCCGCCTGATGCGCTACGTCGAGTTCATGAAGCGCGTCGTCCCCCTCCACGACGACCTGTTCGACTTCTTCTACGAGGCCCTGCCCGGCTACGAGGAGGTCGGCCGCCGCCGCGTCATGCTCGGCTGCTGGGGCGCCCTCAACGACCCCGAGTACTGCGACTTCACCTACGCCAACATGACGGACTGGGGACGGAAGATGTTCGTCACCCCCGGCATCGTCGTCGACGGCGAACTCGTCACCAACGACCTCACCCAGATCAACCTCGGCATCCGCATCCTGCTCGGCAGCTCCTACTACGAGGACTGGGAGGGCCAGGAGCCCTTCGTCACCCACGACCCGCTCGGCAACCCGATCGACCCGCGCCACCCGTGGAACCAGCACACCATCCCCGCCCCGCAGAAGCGGAACTTCGACGACAAGTACAGCTGGGTCATGTCCCCGCGCTGGTACGACGGCAAGGACCATCTCGCCCTGGACACCGGCGGCGGCCCCATCGCCCGCCTCTGGTCCACCGCCCTGTCCGGACTCGTCGACATCGGCTACGTCAAGGCCACCGGCCACAGCGTCCTCATCAACCTGCCCCGCACCCTGACCAAGCCGGAGACCACCTTCGAGTGGAAGATCCCGCAGTGGTCCAACGCCCTGGAACGCAACCGCGCCCGCACCTACTTCCAGGCGTACGCCGCCGCCGTCGCCCTGCACTGCGCCGAACAGGGCCTGGCCGAGGTCCGCGCCGGACGCACCCAGACCTGGGAGAAGTTCGAGGTCCCCGAGGAGAGCATCGGCGTCGGCTTCACCGAGGCCGTACGGGGCGTCCTCTCCCACCACATGGTGATCCGCGACGGCAAGATCGCCAACTACCACCCGTACCCGCCCACCCCGTGGAACGCCAGTGTCCGCGACTCCTACGGCACCCCCGGCCCGTACGAGGACGCCGTGCAGAACACCCCGATCTTCGAGGAGAACACCCCGGAGAACTTCAAGGGCATCGACATCATGCGCGCCGTCCGCAGCTTCGACCCCTGTCTGCCCTGCGGCGTCCACATGTACGTCGGCGGCGGCAAGACCGTGAAGTCGATGCACGTGCCCACCGGCCTGAGCGGACTGGGCGGATGAGCGCGATGACGGAAACGGCACCCATCAACGCGGAGCGGACCGGACGACGGGTCGAGGAGATCCTGGACCGCATGGCCACGAGCGGCGACCCGGCCGTCACCGTGGCGGCGGAGGAACTCGTCCGGACCCTCATGGACTTCTACGGCGCCGGCCTCGCCCGTATGCTCCACCTGCTGTCCTCCGCCCCCGGCGAACCGACGGCGAAACTGCTCGGCGACGAACTGGTCGCGAGCCTGCTCGTCCTGCACGACCTGCACCCCGAGGACCGCGACACCCGGATCGCCAGGGCCCTCGACAGCGTCCGCGACCTCACGCTGGAGCTGGTGGAGTTCGAGGAGTTCAGCAGCACGCTGAGGGTGCGCGCCCGGGCCGACAGCGGCTGCTGCGGCGCCGGCACGGACCCCCGGCAAGCGGTTGAGGCGGCGCTCGCCTGCTTCGCACCCGAGGTCGTGACCGTCGAGGTGGAGACCGCACCGGCGGGACCCACGCTCCTGCAGATCGGTACGGCGCCGACGGGGACCCGATGAACACGACCACCGTCGGGGACCAACTGAGCACGACCACCGACGGGAACCCGATGAGCACGACCACCGCCGGACTGCGCAGATTCCGCACCGAACGCCCGCCGCGGCCGGAGCGTTGCGAACTGTGCGCGGTCGCGGTGCCGGAGGACCACCGCCACCTCGTCGACGCCGAGCAACGCGCCCTCGTCTGCGCCTGCACCGCCTGCGCGCTGCTGATGGAACAGCCGGGCGCCGCCGCGGGCCGCTTCCGCGCGGTCCCGGCCCGCTATCTCACGGACCCCGCCCACCGCCTCGACGAGCGGGCGTGGGAGGCGCTGCAGATCCCGGTCGGCGTCGCCTTCTTCTTCCGCAACGCCGCCCTCGACCGGCTGGTCGCCCTCTACCCGAGCCCGGCCGGAGCCACCGAGAGCGAACTCGACCCCGACACCTGGACGACGGTCCTCGGCGGCAGCCGACTCGCCCGCCTCCTCGAACCCGACGTGGAGGCACTGCTGCTGCGCCGCACCGACCACCGCGTCGACTGCCATCTCGTACCGATCGACATCGCTTACGAACTCGTCGGCCGTATGCGTCTGTTGTGGCAGGGCTTCGACGGCGGAGCCGAGGCGCGTGCCGCGCTGGAGGCGTTCTTCGCGGACGTCGCGCGCCGCGTCCGACCCATCGACATGGCGGACGACATGGCGGACGATACGGCGGACGAAGGGGTGCGGTCGTGACGGAGTTCTCCTTCGCCTGCATCGGCGCCCGCGCCGACCGGTACGCCGCCGGACCGACCCTCGTCCTCCGGCTGCGCGTCACCGCCGCCGACAACGCGCGCGTGCACGCCCTCGCGCTGCGCTGCCAGCTCCGTATCGAACCCGCCCGCCGCGGCTACGAGCCCGCCGAGGCCGACGCGCTGGCGGACCTCTTCGGCGAGCGCTCACGCTGGGGCAGCACCCTGCAACCGGTGCAGTTCGCCCAGGTCCCGCTGATGGTCCCGAGCTTCACCGGAGAGATCGAGGCCGACCTCGTCGTGCCCTGCACCTACGACATGGACATCGCCGCCGCCCGCTATCTGAACGCCCTCACCGACGGCGAGGTCCCCCTGCTGATGCTCTTCTCCGGCACGGCCTTCACCGGCGACGGAGGCTTCCGGGTCGAGCCGGTGCCCTGGGACCGCGAGGCGACGTTCCGGCTGCCGGTCGCCACCTGGCGGGAGATGATCGAGCAGCACTTCCCCGGCTGCGGCTGGATTCGGCTGCCCCGCGACACCATGGACGCCCTCCTCGCCCACCGCTCCCGGCACGCCCTGCCGTCCTGGGAGGCGACCATCGAGGCCCTGCTCGGCGACGGCGGTGGCGGTGGCGGTGACGTCCCGGGCCCGCCCGCGAGGGACCCGTTCCGCGCGCTCACCGGCACCACCGGAAGGAACGAACCGTGACCACGACCGCGTTCGCCCCCGAGACCGAGGAGCGGTTCGCCCTCGCCCGGCAGGTGGCCGACGCCGTCCTCTTCGAGGGCTATGTGCTCTACCCGTACCGTGCCTCGGCGGCCAAGAACCGGCTGCGCTGGCAGTTCGGGGTGCTGGTGCCGCCCGCCTGGGGCGCCGAGTGCGAGGAGTACGACTTCCAGCACACCGAATGCCTGATGGAACCGAAAGCGGGCGCGACCCTCTCCGTCGAGGTGCGCTTCCTGCACGCTCGACGGCGCACGGTGCAACGGGCCCGCCCCGACGGCGACTACGAAACCGTCCCCGAACTCCGCCTGGACGACCGGGTGTTGGTGCCCTGGGACGAGGGGAGCGAGGAACGCGTCGAGGTGGTCGCCCCGGTGGACCGACTCCTCGACGACGGTGTCACCCATCCCTTCCGGCTCCCCGCCCGGGAGGACACCGCACCGGTCCTCGACGCGGCCGGCCGCACCGTCGGCCGGCTGCTCCGGCGGCGCGAGGAGATCAACGGGACGATCCGGCTGACCGCCCGTGAACTCGACGGCCCCTACCGGGCTGTGCGGCTGACCGCCGTCGTCGAGAACACCAGCGACTGGACCCCGCCGGAAGGACAGGGCGCCGACCGCGACGTGGCGCTGCCGCACTCCCTGGTCGCCACCCACCTCCTCATGGCCCTCAGCGCCGGATCGTTCCTGTCCATGACCGATCCCCCCGAGTGGGCGAAGGGCGCGGTCGCCGCCTGCCGCAATCTGCACACCTGGCCCGTGCTCGCCGGCGAACCCGGCCGCGCCGATCTCGTGCTGTCCTCGCCGATCATCCTGGAGGACCATCCGGCCATCGCACCGGAGAGCCCCGGAGCGCTCTACGACGCCACCGAGATCGACGAGATCCTCGCCCTGCGCACCGCCGCCCTCACCGACGAGGAGAAACGCGAGGCCAGGGGCACCGACGAACGGGCCGCCGCCGTGATCGACCTCGCGGACTCGATGCCGCCCGAGGTCCTGGAGCGACTGCACGGCGCGGTGCGCGGCCTGCGCGAGGCGACCGGCCCCGGCCCCGCCGCTCCCGACCTCACGGCTCCTGACCTCACGGCTCCCGACCCCACCGCTCCCGCCCCCACCGCCCCGGACCTCGCCTTCCCCGACGAGCACGGCGTGCCACGGCCGGACACCCCCTGGTGGGACCCCGCGAGCGACGCGGGCTTCGACCCTTCGCGGGACCACGTGGTCGTGGACGGCCGCGCCCTCGCCAAGGGAAGCCGCGTCGAACTGCGCCCCGGCAGGCGGCGCACCGACGCGCAGGACATCTTCCTGCGGGGCCGCACCGCGAAGGTCGAGGCGGTGCTGCACGACGTCGACGGCGGCGTCCACATCGCGGTCACGGTCGACGGAGACCCGGGCGCCGACATCCGCCGCGAGCAGGGACGGTTCCTGTACTTCCAGCCCGACGAGATCACCCCGCTGGAGGACGGCACATGAACCTCCCCGCACAACCGGGCGTCCGGACCCTCGTGGCGGGCATCGGCAACGTCTTCCTCGGCGACGACGGCTTCGGCGTGGAGACCGCCCGCCGACTCGCGACACGCGAACTGCCCGCGCACATCGAGGTTGTGGACATCGGAGTGCGCGGCGTCCACCTCGCCTACCAACTCCTCGACGGCTACGACACCGTCGTCCTCGTGGACGCCACCGCACGCGGTGGAGCCCCCGGCACGCTGTACGTGATCGAACACGACCTCGCCGGCGCGAGCCCGGCGCCCGCCGCCCCCGCGCTGGACGGCCACCGGATGACCCCCGACACCGTACTGGCGCTGCTGGGCACCCTCTGCGCCGGGACCGGCGGCGAACCACCACGCCGGGTGCTGGTCGTCGGCTGCGAACCGGCCCTGCTGGACGAGGGCGTCGGCCTCAGCGCGCCGGTGTCCGACGCCGTACCGGAGGCCGTCCGGCTCATCGAGGAACTGATCGAGGAGCTGGTCGAAGAACTGTTGGAGAACGGTGAGCCGGGAGAGTCCGCGCCGCGGGCCACGGCCCGTGGGATCTCGACATGAGGAGAGACCGGATGAAGAAGATCGTCATCGCTGGAGCGTCCGCGGCCGCCGTGGTCGCCGTCTTCGCCGAGATGCTTCCCGACATCAGGCGCTACTTGCGCATCCGACGTATGTGACGTGTGCCCGACGGTCGGCGGCCGACGGTCGTCGACCGTCGGCTCCGTGCGATTGCGTCGAACGGCGTACCCCGCCACCGGTGACGGCGTGCCGGGCCGCACGGCCCGGTTGCGCGCGCCTGTAATGAACCCCGGCGTGAGGCAGGCTGCGGAAGGACGAAGAACCGATGCACGAGATGTCCGTCGCGCTCGCCGTCGTCGACCAGGTCGCCGAGGCCGCCACCCGCAGCGGAGACATCACGGCGGTGCGCACGGTACGGCTCCGGATCGGCGAACTCGCCGGCGTCGTACCCGACTCACTCGCCTTCTGCTTCGAACTGGCCTGCGCCGGAACCCTGTTGGAAGGTGCCGAACTCATCACCGAAGCGGTGCCGGGGCGGGCCCGCTGCACGCCCTGCGCCCATGAATGGGCGGTCGGCATGCCGCCCCGGCTGACCTGCCCCGAGTGCGGCGGGACCCGTACCGACCTGCTCGCGGGCCGGGAACTGCAGATCCTCGACGTGCGCTGGGAAGACGGCGACCCCGCGCACCCACCCACCCGCGAACCGATCCCCGAGGAGCGCTGAACCATGTGTCGTGTCGCCGACCTGCGGCAGGCGGTACTCGCGAAGAACGACGCGAGCGCCCACGAACTGCGCGACCGTCTCGCCTCCCGGGGCATCGCGGTCGTCAATCTGCTGTCCAGCCCGGGCAGCGGCAAGACCGCGTTGCTGGAGCAGGAACTGCTCAGAGCACGGGAGCGTGCCGTCCCGGTCGCGGCGCTGAGCGCCGATCTCGCCACCGAGAACGACGCGGTACGCCTGGCGCGTTCGGGCGTCCCCGTCAAACAGGTGCTCACCGACGGACTCTGCCATCTGGAGGCGGGGATGCTCGCCGGGCACCTCGACGGATGGCTCCCCGACGAGACCCGGCTGCTGTTCGTGGAGAACGTCGGCAATCTCGTCTGCCCGGCCTCCTACGACCTGGGGGAGACCCTCAGGGTCACCCTCGCCTCCGTGACGGAGGGCGAGGACAAGCCGCTGAAGTACCCCACCGCCTTCGGCCTCGCCCACCTCGTCGTCGTCACCAAGACCGACATCGCGGACGCCGTCGAGTTCGACGTCGGCGCGTTCCACGCCAACGTGGAGCAGGTCAATCCGGGGGTCGAGGTGATCATGACCTCGGCACGCCATGGACAGGGCGTCGGCGCGCTGCTCGACCGAGCGCTGGCCGCCGCGGACGGCGCACCCGTCCACGCGCCGGTCATGGCCCGCCGGCAGCCCCACCATCACGGCCACACCCACGCCCACGCCGATTCGGAGGCCACCGGCGCCATGGCCCACACCCACCCGTGAGCGCACCGCAGGCCCCGGCCGAGGTCGCGAAGGACACCCCGCAGGCCCCGGCCACCGTCGCCGAGGACGCCCCGCTACGCCGTCTGGTCACCGTCCGGGGAGTGGTCCAGGGCGTCGGCTTCCGCCCCTACCTGTACGGACTCGCCACCGAACTCGCCCTGGTCGGCCATGTGACGAACACGGCGGAGGGAGTCGTCGCCGAGGTCGAGGGCGCCGCCTCGGCCGTGACCCGGTTCTGCGACCGGATCGCCGCCCAGGCACCCCCACTGGCCCGCGTCGAGTCCGTCCACCACCGGGAGTTGCCCCCCGCCGGCGGCACCGGGTTCACCATCCTCCCCTCCCGCGCCGACGGACCGGCCCGCACCCTCGTCTCCCCGGACACCGCCACCTGCGCCGACTGCCTCGCGGAACTGGCCGACCCGGCGGACCGCCGCCACCGCCACCCCTTCGTCAACTGCACCCACTGCGGCCCCCGCTTCACGATCGTCACCGACGTGCCGTACGACCGGGCCAACACCACCATGGCCGGTTTCGCGATGTGCCCCGACTGCGCCCGGGAGTACGCGGACCCGGCCGACCGGCGTTTCCACGCGCAGCCCGTCGCCTGCCCGGCCTGCGGGCCACGTCTACGACTGGTCGCCGCCCGGGAGCCGGGGCCCGCCGGTGCCGCCGGGGCGGACCCGGTCACCGAGGCGCGCGCACTGCTGACGCGGGGCGCGATCCTCGCCGTCAAGGGCCTGGGCGGCTACCACCTGGCCTGCGACGCCACGAACCAGGAGGCCGTCGCCCGGCTGCGACGCAGGAAGGCACGCGGGGACAAGCCGTTCGCCGTCATGGCCAGGACCGCCGACGACATCCGGCACCTCGTCCGGCCGGCACCCGAGGAACAGAACCTCCTCGAAGGCCGGGCCAGGCCGGTCGTCCTGATGAGGCGGCACCCGCACCCGTCGTACGCCGCCGGGCAGCCGCGCCCCGCAGAGGCCGTCGCGCCCGGCAGCCCCGACCTCGGCGTCATGCTGCCGTACACCCCCCTGCACCATCTGCTGTTCGGCCTGCCCGGGGACGCGGACGGCCCCCGGCTGCTCGTCATGACCAGCGGCAACCTCTCCGGCGAGCCCATCGTCACCGACGACACCGAGGCGCTGGAGCGGCTCGGGCACCTGGCCGACGCCTGGCTCATCCACGACCGGGCGATCCATGTACCGTGCGACGACTCCGTGGTCCGCGTCTGCGACGGACGGCCCCTGGTGATCCGCCGTTCGCGTGGCTACGCCCCGCTGCCGGTCACCCTTCCCCTGACCGTGCGCCCCGCCCTGGCCGTCGGCGGAGACCTGAAGAACGCCTTCTGCCTGGGAGCGGGCCGCAGCGCCTGGCTGTCGGCGCACATCGGCGACATGGACGACCTCACGACACAGCGGGCCTTCGAGCGTGCGGTGGAGCAACTGGAGTCCATCACGGGGGTGCGGCCCGAGACCCTGGTGTCCGACCGGCATCCCGGCTACCGCTCCACCGGTTGGGCCGCCCGCGACGCGGCGCACCGGCCCGTCGTCCGCGTCCAGCACCACCACGCGCACATCGCCGCCGCGATGGCCGAGCACGGCCTGGACGGGACCCGGCAGGTGATCGGCGTCGCCTTCGACGGGACGGGGCACGGGGACGACGGGGCCGTGTGGGGAGGGGAGTTCCTGCTCGCGGACTACGACCGGTTCACCCGCTTCGGGCACCTCGCGTACGTCCCGCTGCCCGGTGGCGACGCGGCGGTGCGTCGGCCGTACCGCATGGCGCTCTCCCATCTGAGGGCGGCCGGCCTCGACCGGTCCGCCGACCTCGCCTGCACGGCCGCCTGCCCGCCCGAAGAACTCCGCCTCCTGGAGCGGCAGTTGGAGCGGGGGCTGAACTGTGTGCCCACCTCCAGCATGGGGCGGCTCTTCGACGCGGTGTCCTCGCTGGCCGGTGTGTGTCACCGGGCCGGATACGAGGCACAGGCCGCCGTCGAGCTGGAGGGCGCGGCTCTGCGCGCACCCGCCGAGGACACCGTCGCGTACACCTTCGCCCTGCACACGTCGCAGGAGGGGGTGGGCGACGGTGTCGTACGGGCCGATCCGGCGCCCGTACTCGCGGCGATCGTCGACGACCTGCGCGCGGGTGTCGGTCCCGCCGCGGTCGCCGCTCGCTTCCACCGGGGCGTGACCGGGATGGTGCGCCGGATCTGCGGACGGGCGCGGGAGCGGCACGGGGTGGAGACGGTCGCCCTGACAGGAGGCGTGTTCGCCAACACGCTGCTCTCCTCGGCCTGCGCCGCCGCCCTGCGCGAGGACGGGTTCACGGTTCTGCGCCACCACCTGGTGCCACCCAATGACGGCGGCCTCGCGCTGGGCCAGCTGATGGTGGCCGCCCGCGCCACACCCCACGACTGACCGACGCGCGACCCACAGCGAGGAGAGGCTCATGTGCCTGGCGGTACCCGGCAGAGTGCTGGACATCGAGGAACGGGACGGCACCCGGATGGCCACCGTCGACTTCGGCGGTGTGGTCAAGGAGGTGTGCCTGGAGTATCTGCCCGACCTCACGGTCGGTGAGTACGCCATCGTCCACGTCGGATTCGCCCTGCAACGGCTGGACGAGGAGTCGGCACGGCAGACGCTCGAACTCTTCGCCGAACTCGGCATGTTGCAGGAGGAGTTCGGCGACGCCTGGGAGATGGCGGCGGCGGAGGCCGGCCGGGAGCCGGTGGAAGGGGTGCGCGACCGGTGAAGTACATCGACGAGTTCCAGGACCCGGAGCTGGCACGCCGGCTCCTCGACGACATCCACGCCACGGTGACCCGGCCGTGGGCCCTGATGGAGGTCTGCGGAGGACAGACGCACAGCATCATCCGGCATGGACTCGACCAACTCCTGCCGGACCAGGTCGAGTTGATCCACGGTCCCGGCTGCCCCGTCTGTGTGACCCCCTTGGAGGTCATCGACAAGGCGCTGGAGATCGCCTCCCGACCGGAGGTGATCTTCTGCTCCTTCGGCGACATGCTGCGCGTGCCGGGCACCGGACGGGACCTGTTCCAGGTGCGCGGCGAGGGCGGCGATGTGCGTGTGGTGTACTCGCCGCTCGACGCGCTGAGGACCGCCCGGCAGAACCCGGACCGCGAGGTGGTGTTCTTCGGCATCGGCTTCGAGACGACGGCACCCCCCAACGCCATGACGGTCCATCAGGCCCGCGAGCTGGGCATCCCGAACTTCAGCATGCTGGTCTCCCACGTCCGGGTACCCCCGGCCATCGAGGCCATCATGTCCTCGCCGAGCTGCCGAGTGCAGGGCTTCCTCGCGGCCGGGCACGTGTGCAGCGTGATGGGCGTGGACGAGTACCCGGAGCTGGCGGAACGCTTCCGGGTGCCGATCGTCGTGACGGGCTTCGAGCCGCTGGACATCCTCGAAGGCGTACGCCGGACCGTACGGCAGCTGGAACGGGGCGAGCACACCGTCGACAACGCCTACGCCCGTGCCGTTCGCCCGGAGGGCAACCCGGCCGCCCGGGCCATGCTGGAGGACGTCTTCGAGGTCACCGACCGCGCCTGGCGCGGCATCGGGGTGATCCCCGACAGCGGCTGGCGACTGTCGCCCAAGTACCGCGAGTACGACGCCGAGTACCGCTTCTCGGTCGACGGAATCCGGACGGTCGAGCCCGCCGAGTGCCGTAGCGGCGAGGTGCTGCAGGGGCTGCTCAAGCCGCACGAGTGCGAGGCCTTCGGCACGCTGTGCACACCGCGTACACCCCTGGGGGCGACCATGGTCTCCAGTGAGGGGGCCTGCGCGGCGTACTACCTCTACCGGCGGCTGGACATGCCCGACGTGCCCACTACCACGAAGGTTCGGGAGGCGAGCCCCGTTGTCTGACACCACCGACCTCCCCGCCGCCCTCGACATCGAGGCGTGGACGTGTCCGGCGCCCCTGCGTGACCGGCCGCGTGTCGTGATGGGCCACGGCGGAGGAGGAGTCCTCTCCGCCGAACTGGTCCAGCAGATCTTCGCCCCGGCCTTCGGCGGCGAGACACTGGCCCAGATGGGCGATGCCGCCGTCGTCCCGCTCGGCGGCGCCCGGCTGGCGTTCTCCACGGACTCCTACGTCGTACGGCCGCTGTTCTTCCCCGGTGGCAGCATCGGCGACCTGGCGGTCAACGGCACGGTCAACGACCTGGCGATGAGCGGGGCACGGGCCGCCTATCTCTCCTGCGGGTTCATCCTGGAGGAGGGCGTCGAGCTGGACGTGGTCGGCCGGGTGTCCCGGGCGCTGGGCGCGGCCGCGCGTACCGCCGGGGTGGAGGTGGCCACCGGTGACACCAAGGTGGTGGAGGCCGGGCACGGCGACGGGATCTTCATCAACACGGCGGGCATCGGTGTCGTCCCGGCGGGCGTCGATCTGCGGGCCCAGCGGGTGGTGCCCGGCGATGTCGTGATCGTCAGCGGGGCCATCGGCGTCCACGGGGTGGCGATCATGAGCGTGCGTGAGGGACTGGAATTCGGGGTGGAGATCGCCAGCGACTGCGCGGCGCTCGGCGGCCTGGTCGAGGCGATGCTCGCCGTCACCCCGGATCTGCACGTGCTGCGCGATCCCACCCGGGGCGGTCTGGCGGCGGCGCTCAACGAGATCGCCGCAGCCTCCGGCGCGGGGGTGGCCATCCGGGAACGAGACGTTCCCGTCCCGCCCGCCGTGGCCAATGCCTGCGCCATCCTCGGCCTCGACCCCCTGTACATCGCCAACGAAGGCAAACTGGTGGCCTTCGTCCCGCGCGAGCACGCCGACGCCGTCCTGGAGGCCATGCGGGCCCATCCCCTCGGCGCGGACTCCGTGATCATCGGGGAGGCCGTCGAGGAGCATCCCGGCATGGTCGTGGCCCGGACCGGGCTGGGCGGAACACGGGTGGTCGACCAGCCGATCGGGGAGCAACTGCCGCGGATCTGCTGAGCGGAGCCAGGCACTGACCCGGCCGGGGGGCCCTAACCCGGGCGGCGGCGGGAGGGCGGGTCCTGTGGGTCCACGCCGGTCGTGGCTTGGGCGTCCTTGGTGCCGCTGGGGCGCTGGGAGCGCCCCCTGCGTCCGGTGTCGCGCATGCCCTTCTCGCCCGCGTCGCCGTACTCCTCGCCGCTCGTACCGTGACTCTCCACGGTGTCACCCGGTACGGACTTCTTCTCCTCGGCGGACTTCGAGCGGCCCCGGCCCTTCTCGCCCGCCCGCTCGGCATGGAACGAACGGTGGGCGCTCGGGTTCTCCTGCTGACGCGTCTCATCCACATCGGGCGCCCAGCCGTGCTGCCCGGTGCCCTCATGGCGACCGGGCCCCTTTCCGCGCTCCGGCCCGGACGAACGTGATTGCTTCGACATGGTCCGACCTGCCTGTTCCTTGTCGGTGTCGGTGTCGGTGTGGGTTTGCTGTCGTCGATGGTCGATGGGGGCGCCGCTCACACGGGCGCCGCGACAAGAGAAGTATCTCTTCTTATGAAATGTCGGGCATTGTGGGGCCGAGATGGGGTGTCCTACCGGTCCGATCCATCGGGCGCGTGAGCCGGATGCGCGGCGCCGTCGGTGAGGTGGGCGTGGATGATCGACCGGAAGTCCGGGTCGGGGTGCAGGCCCAGTGCGGTGGCGCGTCGGTTGTCGAAGACGGCCGGCCATGAGCCGACGATGGCCTCGACGGCGGGGTCGGGCTCGACGGTGACGAGATCGGCGACGGCATCGCCGGCCACCTGCCGGAGCGTGCTGAGGATCTCGGCGACGGAGACGGTCAGGGCGGGGAGGTTGACGGGCAGTCGGCCGTCGAGTCGGCCGGGACCGGGCCCCCGTTCGACCTGTGCGATGCGGAGGAGACCGTGGACGGTGCGCCGTGGTGAGGCCAGGGCCACCCGCAGGCCGGGGCGTACCGGGCAGACGGCCGGGAGCCCGGCGAGGGGCTCGCGGACGATCGAGGACAGAAAACCGGAGGCCGCCTTGTTGGGCCTGCCGGGCCGTACGGTGACGGTCATCAGCCGGGCGACGCGTCCGTCGATGAAACCACGGCGGGTCTGATCGGCGATCAACTGCTCGCAGACGAGCTTCTGCGCGCCGTAGCTGGACTGCGGCATGGCGAGGGTCGCTTCGCTGATCACGGGTGGGAGGGGAAGCGCGGCGTCGGAACCGTAGACGGCGAGGCTGCTGGCGAACACCAGTCGCGGCACCGCGCCACCGGCGGCCGACTGGGCGCGGGCGGCTTCCAGCAGGGCGCGGGTGGTGTCCACGTTGGCGCTCATACCGAGGTCGAAGTCGACCTCGCACTCCGCGGAGACGGCGGCGGCGAGGTGGAACACCACATCGACCGGCTCGGCGAACATCTCGTCGAGCCGGTCGGTCAACTCGCCGTGAACGACCTCCACCAGCGGATCACCGGCCACCGGATCGGGCGGGGCGACTCGGTCGGCGAGGACCAGCCGCCGGATCGGTGCGCCGTCGAACGTCCGGGTCCGGAGCAGAGCCGAGGCCAGCAGGCGTCCCAGGAATCCGGACGCGCCCGTGATGACGACCCTCACGGCCCTCTCCTCCCGCAAGCACCCCGACACCGGCTCTCGGCCGGCCGGAGCGACGACATACAGGTCTCGACGGAACAGTGTGGCATCCGGTCCGATCAGCCCGAGGACCGCTGGGCTTGTCGCCGGGCGTGTGGCGGGGGGCGATATCCAGAGCCTCGCCGCACCGCTCATCGGTGTGGCTCCGCGAGGGATGATCGGGGTATGACCCAGCGTGCCGATGACGGTTATCTCTTGGACAACCAGCAGGTCGAGGCGGGGGAGCGCTTCGATGCCCTGGCCTCCCTCTTCGACGCCTCCACCTTCCGTCACTTCGATGACCTCGGGGTCTCGGAGGGCTGGCGCTGCTGGGAGGTCGGCGCCGGTGGGCCCTCGGTGGTACGGGGCCTGGCCGAGCGGGTGGGCCCCACGGGCCATGTTCTGGCGACGGACATCGACACGTCGTGGCTCGCGACCTGGGACGGGGCGCCGCAGGTCGAGATACGCCACCATGACGTCGGGCGCGACGAGCCGCCGCCGGGGCCCTACGACCTCGTCCACGCCCGCCTGGTCCTCGTCCACATCGCCGACCGTGAGCGGGCGCTGCGTGCGATGGCGGGTTCCCTGCGCCCCGGTGGATGGCTGCTGCTGGAGGACGCCGACCCGGCGCTCCAGCCCCTGATCTGCCCCGATGAGTTCGGCCCGCCACAACGTCTGGCCAACAAACTCCGCCATGCCTTCCGCGCGCTCCTCGCCGAGCGGGGCGCCGACCTGTCGTACGGGCGCCGGCTGCCGAGGCTGCTGCGGGAGGCGGGCCTGGTCGATGTGCGAGCGGACGCCTACTTCCCGGTCACGGGTCCGGCCTGCGATGCACTGGAGGCGGCCACCGTGCGGCAGGTCCGCGACCGGCTGGTGGAAAGGGGGTACGCGACGCGGGCGGAGATCGACACCCATCTCGCCGACATCGCCGCGGGCGGCCTGGATCTGGCGACCTCCCCGATGATCTCGGCGTGGGGGCGCAAGCCCGGCCCCGGCCCCGACGCTGTCCGGCAGCGCCCGTCGTAGGAGGCCGGAAGCCGGCTGAGAAGCCCCCCGCCTCCGCCGGTTCCCTAGCGGGTGACCAGGCCGAACACCGGATAGATCTTCGGCTGGGGATCGGGGACACCGAGCTGGCGCGGGATCGGGAGGAGGGTCTCGCCGAACTGCTGGAACGGCCTCCTCCGACTCCCACTGAGCCGAACGGGGGCCCGCCTCGTGCCGGAGCGGATCGTCGCCGGCCACCAGCAGGGCGATACCGGTGGCCGGGACGGCGAACGCGGCGGTGTACGGCGGGGCCCCGGCGCCGGGGTCAGAGGTGGAGGCGTTCGGTGTAGGCCTCGGTCGGGGGATACGGGGTGGGGCTCGTCATGCCGGCCGACCAGAAGCCCGTGGTGCCGGGGATGGGTGTGACGTCGTTGAGGTACGGCGCCGGGGCCGTACCGGCCGGGCCCCGGACCATGGTCCAGGTGTCGCCGTCCCGGCGCAGATACGTACTGCGGGTCTGGTCCTGGTAGTTCCAGCCGGATATCCACGCGGCGCGGCCCTGCGCGTCGGCCGCGATTCCGGTCAGCGACCCGACGACGAAGCCCGCCTCCAGCCGGGTCCACGTGGTGCCGTCCCAGTGGCCGAGGGCGGGGTTTCCGGGACGGCCCGGCGGTCCCCCGGCGCCGGCCTCGGTGCCCACCGCCCATACGTCGTCCGGGCCGGCCGGGTGGAGATCGGCGATGCCCAGCCGCAGCCCCGTGATCGGCGGGAGGACCGTCCACGCGCCGTCCCAGCGGGCCACGAGCCCGGACCAGCCCCCGCCGTTCGACTGGTCTCCGCCCACCCAGACCTCACCGGTCGGGCGCACCACCACCCGGTACAGATACGCGCTCGCCACGGGCAGCGGGTCCAGCCACCGCCATCGACGCCCGTCACCGTGCAGCAGACCTGCGGCGCCGCCCCGGCTGCCGCAGATCCACACCTGTCGGCCGGGGCCGACCGCCACCGAGTAGAGCTGGACGTCCGGTTCGCCCATGCCGGGGAACGTGGCTTCCTGCCAGGTGGTGCCGTTCCAGCGCAGCAGGGGGCTGCCGTCGCCGGTGGGCCGGCCCACGCTCCACGCCGTGCCGGAGCAGTCTCCGGCGACGTCGGTCAGCCGTGTGTGAGTGAGGTGCGACAGATCGGTCTTCGTCCAGGCGCTGCCGTTCCAGAGCATGGCCAGCCCCCGGGCCCCGGACGGCCCGGCGAGGTTCTCCTCGCCCACGGCCCAGGCCAGTCGGGGGCCGGCGGCGGAGATACGGCGCAGTTGCGCGGCGGGGATGCTGCCGGGGGCGGCCACGGCCTGCCAACCCTGCGTACGGGCCGTCTCCTGCGTGCGGGGTGTCGGCGCGTCGGCCCGTGACTGAGCCGGGCCGAGCGCGAGCCCCGAGAGCGCGCCGAGCGTCCCTGCCACAAGTCGTCTTCGTCTCACAGCTGATCCTTCCGGGCGAATCGGTCGGTCGGGAGGGACCACCGTGGACCAGCGGGCCGGAGAGGTCCAGACATTCACACGACGAACCGCGTGATTCCTCTCCGGGAGGCGCAGCATCTCCCTGATGTCCTTGCTCGTTGACCCGCTGAGCCGCCGCACGACCATCGCGTCACCGTGGTGACTCCGTCCCGGCCCCGCCGAGCCGGGACGCAGCCGATCGGCCGTTTTCCGTGGCTCCTTGACCCCTTCACCGATGGAAAGCAGGGAAGAACGATGCGAGTTCCGATGACGATCGCCGACTTTCTGGACCGCGCGGAGCTGGGGTTCGCGGGCAGTCCGGGAGTGATCGACGAGCCCCGACAGCCCGCGACCCCGGTGGCGACAGCCACCTACGGGCAGTTGGCGCAACGCGTCCGGGCCTGGCAGGCGGGCCTGGACCGGCTGGGCGTGGGGGAGGGGGAGCGCGTCGCCGTGGTCGGCCACAACTCGGCGCGCTTGCTGGAGCTGCTGTTCGCCGTGCCGATGAGTGGCCGGATCTGTGTGCCCGTCAACTTCCGGTTGAAGCGGGAGGAGATCGACTACGTGGTGCGGCAGAGCGGTTCCTCGGTGCTGCTCGTCGACCCGGAGCTGCGGGACACGGTCGCCGATACCGAGGTGGCCCACCGGTTCGTCCTGGGGGAGGAGACGGAGACGGAGCTGATGCGTTTCGGTGTCGAGCCCCGCCCGTGGACGGACCCGGACGAGGACGCCACCGCGACGATCAACTACACCTCGGGAACGACCGCGCGCCCCAAGGGAGTTCAGCTCACCCACCGCAACATCTGGGTCAACGGGCTCACCTTCGGCCTGCACACCCGGGCGTGGGAGGGGGACGTGTACCTCCACACGCTCCCGATGTTCCACTGCAACGGCTGGGGGATGCCGTTCGTGATGGCCGGGCTCGGCGCCAAGCAGGTCGTCCTGCGCAAGGTCGAAGGGGCGGAGATCCTGCGCCGCGTCGAGGAGCACGGGGTCACCCTGATGTGCGGTGCGCCGGCGGTGTGGAACACGGTCGTGAACGCGGCGGCGGACTGGAAGGGCGAGATCCCGGGGCGTGACCGGGTCAGGATCGTGTGCGCCGGAGCCCCGCCGCCGAGCCGTCTGATCCAGCGGGTCGAGGAGGAACTGGGCTGGGAGTTCACCCAGATCTACGGTCTGACCGAGACCTCCCCGCTGCTGACGTTCAACCGCGCCCGGCCCGAGGACGCGGCCCTTCCGGCGGCGGAGCGGGCCCGGAAACTGTCACGAGCGGGGCTCCCCGCGCTCGGCGTGAAACTCGGACTCGCCGACTCCGGCGAGGTGCTGGCACGGTCGAACGTCGTCCTCGACGGCTACTGGAACAAGCCGGAGGAGACGGCGGACGCACTCGCGGACGGCTGGTTCCACACCGGCGACGGCGGGGCCATCGATGACGAGGACGGGCATCTGACGATCTCGGACCGCAAGAAGGACGTGATCATCACCGGTGGCGAGAACGTGTCGTCGATCGAGGTGGAGGACATCATCTTCAGCCATCCGGCGGTGGCGGAGGTGGCGGTCATCGGAGTACCGGACGACGCGCGGTGGGGGGAGACCGTCAAAGCCCTGGTGGTGAGGGCGGAGGGCGCCGAGGTGAGCGAGACGGAGATCATCGCGCACTGCAAGGAGCACCTGGCGGGATACAAGGCTCCGACGAGTGTCGAGTTCCGCGACACGATCCCGAGGACGGCGACGGGAAAGATCCAGAAGTTCAAGCTGCGGGCGCCCTACTGGGACGGACGCGACCGCCGCGTCAACTGACGTGGGGGCGGCGGCTCTTCCGGGGGAGTGCCTTCAGCCGGCGGGCCGTGGATCGATCCACAACGACTCGGAGGCGGCGCACAGTTCACCCTCGGCCGTGGCGAGCGCCACGCCCATCGTGTGCTTGCGGCCGGACTCCGACAGCAGCCACGCGTACACGATGTACGGCTCGCCCACGGTGACCGGCCGCAGAAGCGTGCCCGTCAGGGACGCGGTGACCGCGCCCGGTCGCAGGGTGCCCAGGAAGCGGCCCGCCCAGTGTCCCGGGCAGTCCAGGGCGCCCCACACCAGATGGGGCGGGAGCAGCCCGTCCGGGTCGGCGAACGCCCCCGGCGGGACCCAGGCGGAGGCCACGAGGTCGAGATCCGGTACCGGCGCGCAGTGCAGCCGCAGTCCGCGGCCCTCGGTGCGCAGGCCGCAGCCGAAGCAGTCGACCACCCCCGGCGGGGGCGCCGCCCGGAACCTCTCGGCCGCGTCGGCCGCCTCGTCCCAGGAAGGCGCGGGCGGCACGTCGAGCGGCAACTCGCCGGGTCGCGCGGCGGCGAGCGGCCGCCCGGCCTCGCCCAACTCCACGCCGCCGCCCGCCGTTTCCGCGATCCGTACGGGCACCCCGACCGGCACCGGCCCACGGAAGTCCACCCGTACCGCCGGCGCCCCGGACCTCCGCGCCAACACTCCGGCGACGTAGCCGCCGAAGGCCACCCCGGGGTAGCCGATGTACAGCTCCGGAACCACGATCGCGTCACTCGTCGTCATGATCCCCACTTCACCACACCAGGGACCGCGCGCCGCCGACCGACCGGCCGCCCCGGTGGCGCCCGGCTCCGGCCGGTTCCTGGTCCGCCGAGGTCAGCGGGGGCGGCGGTCGTACGTGCGGAAGGCGGCTCCGCCGGGGAGGACGGTGTGGTCGGTGAGGCTTCAGGACCCAGGGGAGGGGGAGGCGACCTCCAGGGCACGCAGTCGGCCGGTGTTGTCGAACGAACCGAAGCCGATCCTGCCGGAGGCGAGGGTGGTGTCGACGGCGGTCATCAGTGGCCGTTTCGAGCCGTCGACGTAGACCGCGATCTCGCCCGTGCTCGCGCAGCGCACCACCCGCACCTTGTGCCAGGCGGTGTCGGTGATGGCCGGCGCAGCGCCCGTCGTCCCGTTCCACTGGTCGTCGACGCGCAGCCGGTCGGCGTCGTCCACGACGAAGACGCCGTTGTGGGGGTAGACCGTGTTGTCCTGCGACAGGTGGACGTAGGAGAACCTCGTGTCCGACTGATGGCCGAAGACGATGATCACGTCCCGGTTGGTGATCTCGACGGGGGTGTCGATGCGGACCTCGGCGTCGATCCGTACGTCGCCGTACTCCTGGCCCGCCGTCAGCACCGCGTACTCGAAGGGGCGGCGCGGGCCGGGGCGCTGGACCCCGGCCTCGGCGAGGACGGCCTCGCGGCCCGGGAACCGCCACTTGGACGGGGTGACGGGAGCCCAGTTCCGGCCGTCCATCACATGGGTGAGCCGGGAGCCGTCGGTGTCGCAGGAGGCGAACGTCCGGGTGCCGGTGACCTTCCAGATCCTGCCGTTGGCCTTCGACAGCAGATACAGCTCGCCCTCGGCGTCCTGTCCGAAGTGCAGGTCCACCCGGGCGTTCTGGGCCAGGTCCCGCATGGTGACGCGCCTGCCGCCCGCGTCGTACAGCATCAGGTCGTACAGCTGCGCCAGTTCCTCGCCGCCGCGCCGCATGTCCTTGGTGTCGGCGAACAGCAGACGTCCGTCGACGATGTCCCCGAAGACGTACGCGCCGCGCAGCGCGGGCAGGTCACGGCCTCGGTAGACGAAGCCGCCGACGACGGCCCGGCCCACGTCGGAGGTGCAGTCCCAGTCGGCGGGCGGGTCGTGGTCGTAGGCGGCGACGGGATAGGTGTAGCCGTACTTCTCGTCGTCCTCGGGCAGGGGGAGGATCTGGTCGCAGGGGTCGGCGGCCGTCCTGTCGAAGACGAAGGGGCCCTCGCGTTCGCTCCAGCCGAAGTTGTCGCCCGCGCGCACCTCGTAGACCGACTCGACGGCGTGCTGGCCGATGTTGCCGAGGTACATGCGGTGGCCGGCCGCCGGGTCCCAGCTGAAGCGGTGCGGGTCGCGCAGACCGTACGCGTAGATCTCGCCGAGCGCGCCGGGGGTGTCGGTGAACGGGTTGCCGGCCGGGATTCCGTACCCGCCGTTGGCGCTGTTCGTGCCGCGTGGGTCGATGCGCAGGATCTTGCCGTGCGGCAGGGAGAGGTCCTGCGGCTCGGTGTTCCTGACGCCCTGGCCGCCGTCGCCGACGGCGAGGTAGAGCAGCCCTCGGTCGCGGTCGTGGGGACCGGCCGTCGGGTTGAAGTCGATCTGCTGGATGCCGTGGATCGGGCCGGCGAAGCCGATGCGCAGGACCTCCCGGCGGGTGCCGGCGAAGGTGTCGGCCGAGGGGTTGCCGGCGGTCCACTCGGTGACGATGCCGTGGTAGACGGTGGCCGCCTGCTGCCGGTAATCAGGTACGGCCGTGGCGGCGGAGGCCAGTTCGGTGTGCACGGTGTAGAAGCGGCCGTTGCGCCGGAAGCCGGGGTCGAAGGTGACGAACCCGAAGCCCTGGCCGAGACCCCGGCTGGCGAAGAACGCGGGGGAGAAGGTGGCGGCGATGTCCAGGTAGAGCTGGGGGCTGGCGCCGTCCTCGACCAGGTAGAGCTTGCCGTTGAGGTCGGGTACGGCCTTCCGGCCGGAGCGGTCGGGGAGTTCGCTGAGGTGGTTGATACGGGCGTGCCGCATCAGCCGGGGGTCGGTGACCGGGCCGGGCGGCGGATCGGTCTTCGGGAAGGAGGCGTACTCCTCGACGGTCAGCCCGATGCCGGACGCGGCGGGCCGCTCGGGGATGGGGTCGGTGAGGGGGCCGGAAGCCGCCGCGAGCGCCGTGCCGGGGAGGGCGACCAGGGCCGACAGCAACAGCGCCAGGACGACCGGGGGGATCAAGGGGATCAAGGGGATCAGTGAGCGGGCTCGGGGTCCGGCGCCGGGGGATGCGGACATGTGAAGGGCACTCCTTTGTCGACGTGGGGTGTCGGTGGGCTGTCGACCTGGGTCGTCAGCGGGGGGCCACCAGCCGGTACTGGGCCCGTATCCGGTCGCCGCCGACCGCGCTGTCCAGGAACATCAGACTGTCCACGCGGCAGTCGCAGGGATTGCGCTCGGCGGTGTTCTGCGGAAAACTGCCGCCGATCTTGATGCCCCGGGGATCGGTGGGCGAGGCGCGGTGCGGGCCCGGCCCCGAGAGGTCCCAGGGATCTCCGGGAACGGTGTGGAAGCCCTCCAGCCGCCGCCCATCGCGGTACAGCGCCATCGCTCCCGTGTCGAAGTCGAAGGTGGCGGCGAGGAAGACCCACTCGCCGACCGGCAGCAGGGCCCGCCAGTCCCGCGAGGCGGCGAACGTCTGCGAAGCCGCCCCGTCGACGCGCCTGCCGAGGGCGACGAGCCGCAGTTCGCCGTTCACCTCGATGATCTCCAGCAGGCCCCGCACCGCGTGTCCGTCGGAGTCCCCCGACAGCACCCCGGCCAGGCCCACGGCACCGTAACGGTCGTCCGGGGCCGCCGTGTTGCTGTTGAGCCCCGGGTTCGGGCCGGTCATCTTGAACCAGCCCATCACAGTCATCCCCTCGACCGCGTTGAACGCCCGGAGCGTCGGCACGCCCGAAGGCCCGTACACCCCCGCCTTCCAGTCGTCGTCGCCCTTGGATTCCGGATCGATCTGCCGCACCTGGAGCGAGGCCCGGCTGCCCCGGTGCGCTCCGTCCTTCGCGCGCATCGCCGCTCCGCCGCCGACCAAGTCGATGTCGGTGCGGGAGAAGCCCAGGTCACGTTCCCTCGCTGGGTTGCCGTGGACCGGGTGCTCGAAGTCGTAGTACGCCGCCAGGTGGGGGCGGAGGGAGGGGTGTACGGCTCCGGCTCCGGCTCCGGCTGCGGGAGGTGCTGCTGCCGTGGTGGTGAGGGCGGTCAGCAGTGCGGCGACTCCCGCGAGCGTGTTCTGTCCGCTGCGCATCAGCATTCTCCTCGGAGTCATCGGCGCGCGGGCCGGCCGCCCAGATACAGTTCGCCGAGCCGAGGGTCGGCGAGCAACTCACGTGCCGGGCCCGCGACATGGACCCGGCCGAGGTCGAGGACACAGCCGGTGTCGGCGGTCTCCAGGGCGCGTCGCGCGTTCTGTTCGACCAGCAGGACGGCGATCCCCGCGTCCCGCATCCGCACGATCTGCTCGAAGACCACCCCGGTCGCCCTGGGATCGAGACCCATGGACGGCTCGTCGAGGAGCACGACCCGGGGTTCGACCATCAGTGAGCGCGCGAACTCCACCTGCTTCTGCTGTCCGCCGGAGAGCAGCCCGGCCAGGCTCGTCCACCGCTCGGCCACGACCGGGAACAGCGCCCGTACGAAGTCGGCCCGCTCGGCGAGGAGCGCCTTGTCCCGCAGGGTGTAGCCGCCGAGCAGGACGTTCTCGGCGACCGTCATCTCCCGGAACACACTGTGACCTTGGAGGACATGGGCGACTCCGGCGGCGAGCATCCGCTGCGGTCCATGGCCGGTGACGTCCTCGCCGTCGACGAGAATCCGGCCCGAGCGGGGCGAGAGGAGACCGCTGGCCACTTTCAGGACGGTGGACTTGCCCGCGCCGTTGGGGCCGACGAGGCAGACGATCGCCCCGGCCGGCACGCGGACCGTCAGCCCGCGCAGGACCAGTGCCGCCCGGCCGTATCCGGCGCGGATGTCGTCGAGTTCGAGAAGGTACGCCGGGTCGGTGCCGGTGTTGGTGGCCGAGTGGCTGCCGGTTCCGGTCGCGGTGTCGGTCTCGGAGTGGGTGTGAGAGTCAGACGCCAAGGTATGCCCCGAGGACTCGTTCGTCGGACTGGATCAGTGCGGGCGGGCCCTGTGCGATCGGCCGGCCGCGGTCGAACACGACGACGTGGTCACTGAGACTCATGACCATGTCCATGTTGTGCTCGACGATCAGGAACGTCCGCCCCTCGGCGTTGAGTTCGCGGACCAGATCGCCGATGCGGTCGATGAGCGCCGGGTTGACCCCGCCCGCGGGTTCGTCCAGCAGGATCAGCTCCGGATCGCTCGTCAGGACGCCCGCCAGCTCCAGCAACTTCTGCTGGCCCCAGGAGAGTTGGCGGGCCTCCGCCCGCTCCAGGTGCTCGATGCCCATCCGGGTCAGCCAGTACCGGGCCCGCTCGGTCTCCGCACGCGTGCCCGAGCGCGCGAGCTGTCCGGTGAGACCGCGCGGGCGGACGGCGGCCAGGAGGTTGTCCAGCACGGTCATCCGGGGGAAGACCCGGCAGAGCTGGAAGGAACGCCCGACGCCGGCGCGGGCGATCCGGTGCGGGGGTCTGCCCGTGAGGTCGAGGCCGCGGTAGGTGACGCGACCGGAGTCCGGGCGGATCATCCCGGTGACACAGTTGAAGAAGGTCGTCTTGCCCGAACCATTGGGCCCGATCAGGGCGTTGACCTTGCCGTGGTGGAAGGTCACGGTGGCCGAGTCGAGCGCGGTGACGCCACCGAAGGCCTTGGTGAGCCCGGTGGTCGAGAGGCTCGGCTCGGGCTCCGCCTCAGGTGCTGATTCAGGTGCCGCTTCGCTCACCGTTCCTCACCTCCGTTCCATCGCGTCCGTCACGCCCGTCGATCTCCCCGCGCCCGTCGATCTCCTCACGCCCGTCGGTCCCTTCGCGCCGCTCCCGCAGCTCGGCCGCGGTCACCTCCCGGATGGAGGCGTCACCGGTCGGGCGGAACCGGCGGAGCAGGGCGCCGGCGGCCGGGATGACGCCGTCCGGCATGAACGTCACGACGACGCCGAGGAGCAGCCCCGCCACGACCAGGTGCAACGGTGTGTCCCCGTACTCGACCTTGGAGTACTCCAGGGCGTACCCGACGATCAGCGCCCCCAGCAGCGGCCCGTACAACTGGCGTACGCCGCCGAGCAGGGCCATCAGCACCATGTACGCCCCGCTGAGGATGGAGAACTGGAAGACCGGGTCGAGGTCGCCGAACCACAGGGCGTACAGCCCGCCGGCCAGCGCGGTGAAGGCGGCGGAGACGACGAAGACCACCAGCTTGTAGGCGAAGGTGGGGATGCCGAGGGACTGGGCCTTGTCCTCGTCCTCGCGGATCGCCTTCAGCCCCATGCCGAACCGTGAGCGGTCGATGACCCACCAGACCAGCAGCGCCGTCGCGAGCAGCGCCAGGAAGAGGAAGTAGAAGGTCCGGTGGTGCTCGGCGCGCGGCATGCCCGGGAACGGGCGCGGTACGACCAGGCCTCGGGAACCGCCGGTGAGGGAAGCCCAGCTCTGGAAGACCAGCAGCAGGATGAGGACGAGGGCGATGGAGACGATGACGAAGGAGGCGCCGCGCACCCGCAGGGCGGCGTACCCGACCGGAACGGCGAGTGCCGCCACCATCGCCGCCGCGACGAACAGCGCGACGAAGGGCGGGAGTTCGCCCTTGGCGGCCAGCAGTCCGGTCCCGTAGGCGCCGAGTCCGGCGAACGCCCCGTGTCCGAGGGAGACATAGCCGGTGAAGCCGCCGACGAAGTTCCAGGAGGTGGAGAGCACCGCGTAGTTGAGGATGGCGATGCCCACGGTGATCTCGTAGGGGCTCGGGGCCATGGACGGGAAGGAGAGGGCGACGAACGCCGCCACGAGGAGGGCGCCGAGATGGACGAACCCGCCTGGATGCACGAACCCGCCTGGACGTACGACCCTGAGGTCAGAACCTCTGCGCAAGCCGCCCCCCGAAGAATCCCTGCGGCCTGACGGCCAGCGTGGCGAAGAGCGCGACGTAGAACACGGTCTGCGCCCAGGTGGTGGACAGCTCCAGTTGCAGCAGGCTCTGGAGGATGCCCAGTGTCATGGCGGCGATGGCGGCGCCCGGCACACTGCCGAGTCCGCCGACGACGATGATGGCCATCAGCGGGCCGATCCAGTGCCAGTGCAGCGACGGGTAGATGGTGGTGTCGAGGGCGAGGGCCGTGCCGCCGACGGCCGCCGTGGCGAGACCGAGCCCGAACCCGTAGCCGGCGATCCGGTCGGTGTCGATGCCGAGCAGCCGGGCGGCGTCCGGGTGCTGGATGGTGGCGCGCAGGGCCTGGCCGAACCGGCTGTGCTTCATGAGGAGGTACAGGCCGAGCAGGGCGAGTGCGGCCAGACCGAAGGCGATCAGCTTCACCACCGCCACGCGTGCCCCGAGGAACTCGATGCTCGCCGAGCTGTAGCCGAGCCGGATACGGCGCTGGGTGCCGCTGAACGCGTACCCGAGCAGCCCCTCGATGACCAGGGCCACCGCGAACGTGAGCAGCACGGACATCATGGTGAGCGTCGCCGGGCGGAGCCGGGTCAGCAGCAGCCGTTGCATGGCGACGCCCGCGGCGAAGAACAGGGGCACGGTGACGACCAGGGTGAGCAGAGGGTCGACGCCGGTCTCCCGGTGCGCGAACCAGGCGAGGTAGGCGGCGAGGATCAGGAAGGCGGAGTGGGCGATCATCACGACGCGCATCACACCGAAGTAGAGGGTGAGGCCCGCCGCCAGCAGGGCGTACAGCCCGCCCAGCAGCACACCGAGGACGACGCTCTGGAAGACGAGGCTCGCGGAGGGCATCCCCGCCTCACCACTTCGGCTTCGGATAGATCAGCTCGGCTTCCTTCTGCGCCTCGGGAAGCACGATCTGTATCTCACCGCCGACCCACTGCTGGATCATGTGCGCGCTCTGCGGACGCCCCTTGTCGTCCCACTTCAGCGGCCCCACGACGGTCTCCACCTCATGGCCGCGCAGCCACTTCACCAACTCGCTCTGGCAGTCCGGGTCCTGGGAAGCGCACCCGGCGGCCTCGACGGCGGCGGCCACCACCTGACCAGTCGTATAGGCGTTGGCCTGGTCCTCCTCGGGTGCCTCGCCGAACTGCTCGGTGTACTTCTCGACGAACTCCTTGTTGCTCGGGTAGTCGGCCCTCTGGGTGTAGCCGGTGGGCGCGAGTATCCCCTCCGTCTTGTTGCCGATGGCCTTCGCGAACTCCGGTTCGGTCGGCGCGGTGGAGAAGGCGGCCAGCTTCGGCTGGTAGTCGAGCTGCTGCAGGGCGACGATCAGATTGACGCCGTCCTGGTACTGCGTGCCGCCCACCACCATGTCCGCCTTCGAGTCGGCGATCTTGGCCGCGATATTGCCGAAATCGGTGGTGTTGGGAGGGTAGACCTCGTCGGCGACGGTCCTGATGCCGCCCTTCTCCAGCTTCTCCTTCAGCCCGTAGGCGGTTCCCTGGGCGAAGGGGTCGTCCATGGCGGCGTACGCCACCGTCTTCGGGCGCTCGTTCTCCGGCAGGGCCAGGATGTGGTCGGCCAGGTGGTTGTAGTGGTCGTCGGCGACGGCCGGAGCGGCGTAGAAGAGGTTCTCGAAGCCCTGTTCGAAGACCTCCGGTGCCGCGCCCGCCGGTTCGACGAAGAGCATCCCGTACTCCTCGGCCACCCGCGCGGACGGGACGACGAGCCGGGTGGAGAACGGCCCGAAGAGCAGATCGACCTCGTGCCTGCCGATCAGCTGCTCGTAGTCGGAGACGACACGGTCGGCGCTGGACTGGTCGTCGAGGATCTTCAACTCGACCTCGCGGCCCAGCAGTCCGCCCTTGTCGTTGACGATCTTCGCCCAGGCCTTGTAGCCCCGTTCGACGCCCTTGCCGGGTTCGGAGAAGTCCCCGGTGAGCGGTAAGGAGACTCCGATCACGATGGGGTCGTCGGCCGAGTCCTGGGAACCGGCGCCCGAACCGCAGGCACTGGCGGCGAGCACCAGGGCGAGCGTGCCGGCGGCGACCCCTGCTGGTCTGCCTGGTCTGCGGTGCGTTACGTGGCTGCGGTGCGTTCTGGTCATCGCGTGACACCCCTCGTGGCGTGCGTGTGGTGGCGATCGGGCCCGCGGTAGACGTAGCGCGGGGCGTCGGCGGACGGAGGATCGATGGGCGGCTTCTGGGGCGGGGTGCGCGGCGCCTCCGAGAAGCTGCGCGGCCCCTCCGACAGGGCGCGCGGCCCCTCCGACAGGGCGCGTGGCCCCTCCGACAAGGCGCGTACGAGCGCGTGGTCGGGGGAGAGCGCGCAGGCGGGGTCGGTGCGGGCGGCGTCACCGGTGAGCGCGTGGGCCTGGCAGCGGCAGCCGCCGAAGTCGATCTCGCGGCGGGGACAGCCACCGCAGGGCCCGCTCATCCACGCGGTGCCGCGATAGCGGTCGAAGGCCGGGGAACTGTTCCAGATCCATTCCAGGGACCGGTCGCGTACGTTCGGTACGTCAGGGCCCAGCAGGTCCCGGGACGCGGGGCACGGCAGGACGGCGCCGTCCGGGGCGACGGTCAGCGACACCGCTCCCCAGCCGCCCATGCAGGGTTTCGGCACGCCGTCGAAGTAGTCCGGCACGACCCACACCAGCTCGGTGGTGCCCGCCAGCCGCTCCCGGTGGTGCTCGACCGCCTCCCGGGCGCGGGAGAGCTGGTCACGGCCGGGCAGCAGCGCGGCGCGGTTGCGCAGGGCCCACCCGTGGAACTGCGCGTTGGCCAGCTCGATCCGCTCGGCACCCCAGGCCACACCCAGCTCCACGATGTCGTCGACGGCGTCGAGGTTGTCGCGGTGCAGGACGACATTGAGGCCCAGCGGCAGGCCCGCCTCGCGCACGAGGGCGGCGGCCCGTTCCTTCGCCTCGAACGACCGGCGACCGGCGATCCGGTCGGATGCCGTCGGATCGGCGTGCTGCACCGACAGCTGGACGCTGCGCAGCCCGGCGGACACCAGCGCGGACATGCGCGCCGCGCTCAACCCGACGCCGCTGGTGACCAGTTGGGTGTAGATCCCGGCCGACTCGGCGGAGGCGACGACAGCCGGGAGATCGCGGCGGAGCAGGGGCTCGCCACCGGAGAGATGGGTGTGCACGACACCGAGGTCCGCCGCTTGCCGGAACACCGCGTCCCACTCCTCGGCGGAGAGTTCGTGGGAACGGCGCGTGAGTTCCAGGGGGTTGGAGCAGTACGGGCAGTGCAGCGGACAGGCGTGGGTGAGTTCGGCCAGCAGGGCCCAGGGCGCCGGCGGAGCCGTGCCCGTGAGCGGCGGACTCGTCATCGCAGCCAGCCCTCCTCGCGTACGCGGTCGAGGAACGGGGGGACTTCGGCCGCCACGGGGGCGCCCGGGAAGCGTGCCGCCAACTCCTCGACGATCTCGTCCACATGCCGGCGGCCGTCGCAGAGCCGGAGGACATCCGCCGCCCGGCCACTGAGGACCACCACCCGTTCCGGCAGGACCAACAGGTCCGCCCCGCGCACCCGGTCGTGGCGGAGTACGACCGAACGTGCCAGCGCCGGCCGCCATCCGGTCGCGGTCACGGTCACTGCCGCTCCTTCCGGTCGCCGTGGTCGATTGCGTCCAGCAGCGACCACAGCACGTCGCACTTGAAGGCGAGGGCCGCGACGGCACGCTCCTGGTCGGCCTCGGTGCGGGCCCAGTCCAGGACGAGGCCCAGTGCCTCGCCGCTGTCCTGGCGGCCCTGGGTCTCGCGGGAACGGAAGTAGGCGAGACCGTCGGCGTCGATCCACCGGTAGTGACGCTCGAACGCGGCGATGCGCGTACGCATGATGCCCGGCGCGGACAGCTCGGTGAGGGACGCCGCGATGGCTTCCAGCGGGGAGCGGAGCCGGCAGAAGTTGACGTATCCGTCCACCGCCAGCCGTACCCCGGGCAGCACTCCCTCGCCGGACAGCAGCTCGGACCGGTCGAGTCCCGCGGCCTCGCCCAGCCTCAGCCACCGCTCGATACCGCCCTCGCCCTCGGCCCGGCCGTCGTGCTCCTCGATCCGCCGCAGCCACATACGGCGCAGCCGCGGAGTGTCCAGCTTGGCCAGGATCAGGGCGTCCTTGACGGGGATGTGCCGCTGGTAGTGGAACCGGTTGAGAATCCAGCGGCGCAGCTCGTCCGGACTCAACTCCCCTTGGTGCATACGTACGTTGAAGGGGTGGCGGTCGTGGTAGTGGTCCCGGGCCACGGCTCTGAGCCGATCCTCGAAGCGCCCTTCCCCGAAGATCGTCGCCGTACCCGTGCCGATGCCTGCGCTCACAGTGCGATCACCATTCCGTCTCCGGCCACCTCGATGCCCCGGTCGGCCAGCCGCTTGTGCTGCGGTGCGCTCGGATCGACGAGGGGATTCGTGTTGTTCAGATGGGTGTAGAGACAGCGGGCGCCGAGCGGCGCCAGACGCTCCGCCGTGCCGCCCGGCCCGTCGATCGGGAGGTGCCCCATACCGGTCGCGGTGCGCGGGGAGATACCCGTGCGCCGGGGTTCCTCGTCGTCCCAGAACGTGCCGTCGACGATCACACAGTCGGCCTCGGCGACGGCGGAGTCCAGGGCGTCCGGCCAGGCGGCGAGCGCGGGCGCGTAGACGGCCTTCGCCCCGGTGGCACGGTCGGTGAGCAGCAGCGCGACGACCCACGGATCGCCTTCGGGGCCGGGCAGGTCCGCCGCGTAGCGGGGGCGTTTGCCGGAGACGGGGATCGCGCTGATCGTGACGGCCGAGTCCTCCGTGAGCGGTTCGGACCGCTCCTCGGGCAGTTCGCGCCAGGTGAGTGGGGTGTAGGGGCCGAGGACGGCGTCCAGCCGCAGCCCGGTGAGCAGTGCCTCGCGCACGGCGTCGGTCGCGAGCAGCTCCAGTCCACCGGCACCGGCTTCGCGCAGCCGGGCGATGCCGAGCGTGTGGTCGAGTTCGGCGTCGGTCAGGATCAACCCGGCGATCGGGGTCCGGCGAGAACCGGGGCGGGTGCCGGGGGAGGGGGCGGCGACGGGGACGGAGTCCGAGTCGGATTCCGAGTCGGAGTGGGAGTGGGGGTCGGGAGGGGAGACGGAGAGGGGGCGGAGTGCGGGGCAGTTCTCGATCTGGTCGCCGATGTCCGGTGTGGCGTTGACGATGAACCAGCGGTCCTCGGACGCCTGTACGGCGAGTGAGGCGTGGTGGCGGCGCCATGTGGGGTGGGCGCGCGCCCCGGAGCAGCCGGGGCACGCGCAGTTCCACTGGGGTACGCCACCGCCCGCCGCGGTGCCGAGCACGTGCAGCAGCACGGCGGCGGGCTAACGGTTGCTCAGGACGTAGGCGGTGACCTCCAACGCGGTCTCGACGACCACGAAGTCGGGGGTCTGCCAGCTCGGCGCCTCTTCGTGGACGGGTGGCGTCTGAACTTCCACCGCCTGCTGTACGGATTCGGTCATGGGCCGTACCTGCCTTCCGATGTGGGGGACCGGTTGTGCCTGGCGGCCAGGTGGTGCTGTGTTCGGGTGGTGCTGTGTTGCAGAATCGCGAGCATCGTCCACCCGGGTCAATGGGGCGACAGAAAATGCTCCGATCTCTTGTTGGACGAAAACGAAAACGCCAAGGTCGGTCGCTATTGGTACTTGACCGTCCCTCGTATACCTCCTACCTTCCGGTGAGCTGACTACTTATCAGGTTCCGGTTGCTTCACGGCTTCCTGACACCCCCCACAGCGAGGAGCTCGCCCATGCGCGGATTCCGAACCATCACATCAACCGCTGCCGCGGCCGTGCTGACCGCCGGTCTCCTCGGTACGGCGGCCGGCACCGGAAACGCCACGGCCCGCACCGACGGCGGCGTCGCCTCGGTCCCGTCGGCCATCCGCACCGTCTCGTCCGGCTGGACCGTCCCCTGGGGCCTGAGCTGGCTGCCCGACGGGTCGGCGCTCGTCACCGAACGGGACTCCTTCAAGCTCTTCAGGCTCACCCAGGCGGGCACGAGGACCGAGATCGGCACCGTGCCCGATGTCGTGACCACCAACGGCGAGGGCGGCCTCCTCGGCGTCGCCGTCTCACCGACCTGGAACAGCGACCACCACGTCTACCTCATGCACTCGGCGGCCTCCGACAACCGCATCGTCCGGATGACCTACGACGGCTCCACGCTCGGCGGCTACACGGTGCTCGTCACCGGCATCGCCAAGAACAAGTACCACAACGGCGGCCGCCTCAAGTTCGGCCCGGACGGCCACCTCTACGCCACCACCGGCGACGCGCAGAACGGCAACCTCGCCCAGGACAGGAACTCCCTCAACGGGAAGATCCTCAGGATGACGAAGGAAGGCAGGCCCGCCCCCGGCAACCCGTTCGGCACCCTCGTCTTCTCCCTCGGCCACCGCAACCCCCAGGGCATCACCTGGGACGCCCAAGGCAGGCTCTGGGAGGCCGAGTTCGGCAACAGCAAGTACGACGAACTCAATCTGATCGAGTCCGGCAAGAACTACGGCTGGCCGGTCTGCGAAGGCGGCTGCTCCACCTCCGGCATGACCAGCCCCAAGCGGCAGTGGACGGTCAGCGAGGCCTCCCCGAGCGCGGTCGCGTACGCCGACGGCGCCCTCTACCTGGCGGCACTGCGCGGCGAGCGGCTGTGGCGCGTTCCGGTCAGCGGCACCAGCGCCGGTACCCCCGTCGCGTACTACACCACCCAGTACGGCCGGCTGCGCACGGTGGAGAAGGTCCCCGGCAAGAACGCCCTGTGGCTGGCCACCACCAACGCCGACAACAACGGAGGCGAACCGGACGGCGCGGACCGGGTGTTTCAGGTCGATCTGCGGTAAGGGCCCGTGCGACCGGTCTTCTCCGCCACAGCCCCCAACTGGGGTACGACCGTGGGCTCGTCCCCGGGGTCGGGGCGCCACAGGGAGCACGGGACGAGGCCCGGCTCCAGGAGCGTGAGGCCGTTGAAGTACTCGCCGATCCGTTGGCTGTCGCGCGCGGTGACCGGGGGTTTGGCGTTGGCGTTCCAGAACGCCATCGCCTCCCATTGGAGGTCGCCGCCGAACTCGGGGTCGGTGGTGGGATGCGTCAGCACGAGAAAGCTGCCGGGCGCCAGCGGTTCCAGCAGCCGCGCGGTGATGGCCCGCGCTTCCGTGTCGTCGAGGACGAAGTTGAGGATGCCGAGCAGCATCAGCGCGACGGGCTCGGTGAAGTCGAGTGTCTCGCCGGCGATGCGCAGGATGGTGTCCGGGTCGTGCGCGTCGGCGTCGATGTAGGTTGCGGCACCCTCCTTCGTACTGGTCAGCCGGGTGCGGGCGTACGCGAGAACGGTGGGGTCGTTGTCGACGTACACGATGCGCGAGGCGGGCGCGACGCGCTGGGCGATCTCGTGGGTGTTCTCCAGAGCGGGCAGGCCGGTGCCGATGTCGAGGAACTGGCGTATCCCCCGCTCCTCGGCCAGGTGACGCACGGCACGGATGAGGAACCGCCGGTCGGCGGACGCGATGTCGCGGATCACGGGGATCATTCCGGCGACGTGATCACCGACCTGACGGTCGACCTCGTAGTTGTCCTGGCCGCCCTGCCAGTAGTTCCAGACGCGGGCGTTGTGCGCCGTGCCGGTGTCGGCCTGCTTGCCCGGGACCTCGGTGGCCTGCTTCTCGCTCACGTCAACCTCTCCTCGTAGGCCCAGGAATCCTAGGGCGGCGACCAGTTGGGGCGCCATGCGGTGTGATGCGGTGCCCTCGCGTACCGGTGGTCCTCGACGGGCCGGTGACGCTTCGGGGCCGGGACCGTGTCCTGGGGCCATCAGGGTGGTCGCAGGTCGTGTCGAGTCGATGGGGGCCGGGGCGGCTGGCCATGCTGGGCCGTCAGCGGCGTCCGTCCCGGCGACAAGGAGCAGGCCATGACGAACGACCCGGTCGAACGATTCCTCGCGGCACTGGACCCCGAGCATCGGGACGATGTCGGCGCCAGGCCACGCGAGCAGCAGGAACAGCTCGCGGCGGCCTGGGAGCGGGAGCTGGACGCCGACACCGAACTCGACACCCTCGACGAGCTCTCCCCTCCGGCCGCCGAGGCCGAAGCGGCCCGCCGCGTCATGGCCCGCGAAACCGACTAGGTTCCGGGAAACCCGCCGGGTTCGCCGGCCTTCCCTCTCCCCGCGCCGGGACGATCGCACGGTCGCCGCGGGGGTGTGCACCCGAACGCCGCCGAGTGCACACCCACCGCCGACCACCGTGCGGCGAGGCCGCGTTACAGGGCGCGCCGCAGGCGGTCCGCCATCAGCTTGACGAAGCGGGACGGTTCCTTGGGCCGGCCGCCCTCGGCGAGCACGGCCAGGCCGTGCAGGAGTTCGGCGGTCTCGGCGAGGGCCGTGCGGTCCTCGCTGTCCTTGTACGCCTGGTTGAGGCCCTTGACGAGCCCGTGGTCCGGGTTGAGCTCCAGGATGCGCTTGGCGCGGGGCACCTCCTGACCCATGGCGCGGTACATGTTCTCCAGGGCCGGGGTCAGATCGTGCGCGTCGGACACGACGCACGCCGGGGAGACGGTGAGACGGGAGGACAGCCGTACGTCCTTGATGTCCTCGTCTAGCTGCTCCTTCATCCAGCCGAGCAGCCCCGCGTAGTCCTCGGCCCGCTCCTCCCGCTCGGCGTCGGAGGTGTCCTCGTCCTTGGCGTCGAGGTCGACCCGGCCCTTGGCCACGGACCGCAGACTCTTGCCCTCGTACTCGCCGACGGCATCCGCCCACACCTCGTCGACGGGGTCGGTGAGCAGCAGCACCTCGATGCCCCGGTCCCGGAACGCCTCCATGTGCGGGGAGTTCTCGATGCTCTCCCGGGACTCGCCGGTGAGGTAGTAGATGTCCTCCTGGCCGTCCTTCATCCGCTCCACGTAACTCTTGAGCGTGGTCGGCTCGGAGTCGTGGTGGGTGGTCGGGAACGAGGAGACGGCGAGGAGGGCGTCCCGGTTCTCCGAGTCGGTGACCAGGCCCTCCTTGAGGACCGTGCCGAACTCCCGCCAGAACGTGGCGTAGCGGTCCTGGTCCTTGGCCATCAGGTCCTTGACCGTGGACAGGACCTTCTTCGTCAGCCGTCGCCGCATCATCTCGATGTGCCGGTCCTGCTGAAGGATCTCGCGGGACACGTTGAGCGAGAGGTCCGCCGCGTCGACGACACCCTTGACGAAGCGGAGGTACGGCGGCAGCAGCGCCTCGCAGTCGTCCATGATGAACACACGCTTGACGTACAGCTGTACGCCCCGCTTGGCGTCCCGGGTGAACAGATCGTGCGGGGCGTGGGCGGGCAGGAACAGCAGGGCCTGGTACTCGAAGGTGCCCTCCGCCTGGAGCCGGATCGTCTCCAGCGGATCGCGCCAGTCGTGGCCGATGTGCTTGTACAGCTCGTGGTACTCGTCGTCGGACACCTCGTCGCGCGAGCGCGCCCACAGCGCCTTCATGGAGTTGAGCGTCTCGGGCTCGGGCGCCTCGGCGCCGTCCTCCCCTGTGGGGGAGGGCTCGGGCACCATGCGGACCGGCCAGGTGATGAAGTCCGAGTACCGCTTGATGATCTCCCTGATCTTCCACGGGGAGGTGTAGTCGTGCAGCTGGTTCTCGGGGTCGGCCGGCTTGAGGTGGAGGGTGACGGAGGTGCCCTGCGGGGCGTCGTCGACCGTGTCCAGCGTGTACGTGCCCTCACCGCGCGAGGTCCAGCGGGTGCCCTGGCTCTCGCCGGCGCGGCGGGTCAGCAGGGTGACCTCGTCGGCCACCATGAAACCGGAGTAGAACCCGACACCGAACTGACCGATGAGCCCCTCCTCGCCGGCCGAGTCCTTCGCCTCCTTCAGCTCCTCCAGGAACTTGGCGGTGCCGGAGTTGGCGATCGTCCCGATGAGCCGCCCGACCTCGTCGTAGGACATCCCGATGCCGTTGTCCCGCACGGTCAGTGTGCGGGCGTCCTTGTCGACATCGATATCGATGTGCAGATCGGACACATCGGCGTCGAGCGTGTCGTTCCACAGCTTCTCCAGGCGCAGCTTGTCCAGCGCGTCGGAGGCGTTGGAGACGAGCTCCCTCAGGAAGACATCCTTGTTCGAGTAAACCGAGTGGATCATCAGCCGCAGCAGCTGACGGGCCTCCACCTGAAACTCAAACGTCTCAGTCGGCATGGTCGCGTGTACCTCACGAATCCTGTCGTCCGGAACTGGCGGTTGCCACACTAAAACACCACGTCAGGGGCAGTGGTCGAAAGCCGGACAACGGCCGCTGCCCAGCCGGGGGCCGAAACGGCCGACCGGGGCGGCCAGGGCGTGCGGTGTCCCGCCGGCAGAGGTATGACGGACAGGTGGCCCGGCGGAAGGCGCCCGGAGCGCGGCATGCGCCGCCGCCGTAGGGAGCGTGGGCATGTCTGAGCGAGAGACCCCGACGGGGAGCGGTCGGCAGGACGGCATCACTGCCGCTCCTGGTGGGCTGCTGGACGTGCTGCGGGTGGCGGCCCTCGTCCTCGGCAGCGACGGCCGGATCGCGCTGTGGAGCCCCGAAGCCGAGTCGCTGCTCGGCTTCACCGCCGCCGAAGCGCTCGGCCAGGACGCCGGCCACCTGCTCGTGGCCCCGGAGAACCGGACGCGGGCCCACGAACTGTTCGACCGCGTACGGACGGGGGCGCGCTGGGCGGGGGTCTTTCCGGTGCGGCACAAGGACGGCTCCACACGCCGCGTGGAGTTCCGCACCATGCAGTTGCGCGACGCCCGCGGCGACATCCACGCCCTCGGCCTGGGCACCGACGCCGAGACCGTACGGAACGTGGAGCGGGACCTGGCCCTGTCCCACATCCTCGTCAGCCAGTCACCGGTCGGCATCGCGGTCTTCGACACCGATCTGCGCTGGGTGCGTGTCAATCCGTCACTGGAACGCCTCAACGGTGTCCCCGAGGAGGCGGTGCTCGGCCGTAGGGTCGGCGAGGTGCTGCCCGCCCTCGACGTGGAGGCCATCGAGGCGCGGATGCGGCGGGTCCTTCGGACCGGTGAGCCGCTGCTGGACCAGCAGACCGTCGGCCGGACCGCCGCCGACAGCGAGGAGCACGCCTACTCGGAGTCGTACCACCGGATCGAGGACGCAGGCGGGCGGGTGCTGGGCCTGGCGATGGCCATCCTCGACATCTCCGAGCGGCAGCGGGCGGCGGCCGAGGTCGCCAAGGCACGCGAGCGCCTGGCCGTGATAGCCGACGCCGGTGTCCGCATCGGCACCACACTCGACCTGCGCCGCACCGCACAGGAACTCGCGGACGTGGCCGTGCCCCAGCTCGCCGACCTCGCGGCCGTCGACGTACTCGACGCGGTGGTCGACCCCGGCGGCACGGCCGCGCCACGGGCCGACGGCTCCCTCGACCTCTGGGAACTCGCCCTCAGCACGAGCAGACCCAGCGAAGCGCTCACGGCCGAGGAGCCGGTCGGGGACCCGGTCGGAGATCCGGTCGGAGAGCCTGCCGTGTACAGCTCGTCCCGGCTGGTCGCCCAGTGCGTACGCCAGGCACGGCCGATCCTGCTGGAGCAGGTCGACGACACGGCGATACGCCGTATCGCCAGGGACGACTCCGGGGCCGAGAGGCTGCGGAGCGCCGGTGTCCACTCCTATCTGGCCGCTCCGCTGATGGCCCGCGGCGAGGTACTGGGTGCGCTCAGCCTGTGCCGCACGGGCAACCCCCGGCCGTTCGACGACCAGGACCTCGCACTCGCCACCGAGCTGGCCGCGCGCGCAGCGATCTGCATCGACAACGCCCGGCTGTACGGACGTGAACGCGACATCGCGCTCACCCTCCAGCGCAGCCTGCTGCCGCAGGAGCCACCGCACCACGGCTGTATGGAGGTCGCCTCCCGCTATCTGCCCGCGATCAGCGAGGTGGGCGGGGACTGGTTCGATGTGCTTCCGCTCAAGGACGACAAGGTCGGCCTGGTCGTCGGCGATGTGATGGGCAAGGGCGTGCGCGCCGCGGCGATCATGGGCCAGCTCCGCACGGCCACCCGCGCTCTCGCCCGGCTGGATCTGCCCCCGGCCGAGCTGCTGTACCACCTCGACGACCTCGCCGCCTCGCTCGGCGACTCCGACTCACTGGCCACCTGCCTCTACGTCGTCTGCGATCCTCGGCACGGCCGGTGCGAGGTCTCCCGCGCGGGCCATCTCCCGCCGGTCGTGGTCGAACCGGACGGGAAGGCCGCGCTCCTCGACATCGCCGCCGGGGTGCCGCTCGGGGTGGGCGGTGTGCCCTTCACCGTGGGGCAGCGGGAACTCGCCGAAGGGACACTGCTCGCGCTGTTCACGGACGGCCTCGTGGAAAGCCACGCCACGCCCATCGACACCGGGCTGCGAAGCCTGCTCCGCCTGCTGGACGGCACCCGCCTCCCCCTGGAGGAGACATGCGACCTGCTGCTCGGCGCCCTCAACCGCGAACCGGACGACGACGTGGCCCTGCTCCTGGCCCGCCGCAGGAGGTGAGGCCGTCCCCACAGCCTCACCCTGAGCTTTCCCGCTTTGCCGCCGTCCAGCAGCTTCCTACGAGCATCCGTACTTCGGCCGCTCCGCCGTCACCACCCGGGCGCGCGGCGCGGGCAGGAGCAGGGTCGTCGGTACGGAGCCGGACGCGGACACCGGCGCCGCGCTCGTCGACCGGGCCGTGCGCGCCGCCGACCCGGTGCGGGCCGGGCAGCGGGCGACGGCCCGTGGACGCCGGTGGGGCGGGCCCGAGTCCGTCCGGGGCGGCTCCGCGTCCGCGACGGACGGAGTCAGTGTGCACATCGTCCGCAACCGGTCCTGGCAGCCGACGACGGTGACCGCCGCCACGGCGATGCGAGACATGGTGTCGCCCCGGAGCCTCGGCCGACGACTCCGTGGACCTCGGGCCGTGGGACGTACGGGTGCTCGCCGAGGTGACCGGACCCTGAACGCCGGGATCGCGCGGGGACGTGCCGCCGCGTCAGCGCGCCGGCCCATGGGCGGCGCGGCCAGTACGGTGAACGCCGCCCATGGGTGAGCGTGCGCCTTCGGTGATGTGAAGGACTGGCTGGATCAGCGAGCAGGCGGGGGGCTTGGGCTGCTCCTGTCCGGCGGGTCACAGCGGTGACGGCGGTCGTGGCCCGTCCCGCGCACATCGCCCCTGGGCCATCTGCTCGTTGTCGTCGTCGTTACGGCCCCGTCGCCACCGGCCGGGAACATCACGTCTCGGCGGCCCCCGAACTCTCGCGGATGATCAGGTCCGTCCCCGCGAAGGTCGGGGCGGGAGTCCGGTAGTCGCTCTCCAACTGGCCGCGCAGCAGCTCGAAGGCGTCGCGGCCCAGGCCCTGGAAGTCCATGCGCACGGTGGACAGGGCGGGGGTGAGGAACTCCGAATGCGGGGCGTCGTCGAAACCGATGACGCTGACGTCCTGCGGCACCGACCGTCCGGCGTGGTGCAGGGCGCGCAGGACGCCGAGCGCCAGATCGTCGTTGCCGCACAGGACCGCCGTGACCCCCGGGTCCTCTGCGAGCCTTCGGCCCTCGTCGTAGCCGACCTGGGCGTCCCAGCCCTTGCCGCCGTGAGGTTCGGGCGGGGTGATCCCGGCGGCCTCCAGGGCCGCGCGCCAGCCCTGGGCGCGCGGGCCTTCCGAGCGCCGGGTGCCCAGGGACGTCGGGATCGCGACGTAGTGGACGGTCTCGTGACCGAGGTCCAGCAGATGGGTGGTGGCGACGCGGGCCGCCTGGCGGTCGTAGCCGACGACCAGCAGTCCGCCGCCGTCGGCCGCGGCCGTGGAGATCGTGCGGTTCAGGTCGTCGTCGGGGGTCAGCACCTTGACCACCAGCGTGTAGGCCGCGGCGCGTGCCGCCTCCTCCAGGCCCTGAAGCGTCGCTGCATAGCCGTGGAGGGTCGTGTTCGACATCAGCACGGTGACGGACCGGGTCACCCCACTGGCCAGCGCGAACGCGGTGGCGCTGCGTCGGAAGCCCAGCCTCTCGATCGCCTCCTGGACGCGCTCTCGCGTGGCCTCGCGCACGCTCGGGTGGCCGTTGATGACTCTGGAAACGGTCTGGTAGGAGACACCGGCCGCCTGGGCGACGTCCCGAATGCTGGCCGCTCTGCGCGGTTCCTGCCCGGCCGTCGAGGGGCCGTCGGGGCTTGTGTGACCGGTCACATCCATGCAAGGATTGTGAGCGGTCACAACGCCACCCGTCAAGCCACGGGCGTCGGCGTCGCCCGGCAGCCGCACCCACTGGACGAGATGCGCCCTCCCCTGCCGCATCGGCTGAGCGCCGGTGTGGAGGCCCGTGAGGGAACGCACCCTTCGACGCTCCGTGAAACCCGGTGAAGTTCCGTGAAGCCCAGTGAAACCCCGTGGAAGGAAGACGCGTTGACTACTGCTGTCGAAGTCGGCGGCGCAGATGGGAAGTCCCTTCTCTGGTCCCATGACGCGCTCGGGTTGCACGCCATCGCGGATTCCGCCGGGTCGGTCAGGCTGGGGGCACCGGGCCAGGCCTGGGATTCCCTGCTTCCCCTCGTCGAGGTCACCGCGACCGGCCACGGCCGTATCTGGTCGGGGGAACGCTTCATCGACAGCGCCATCGGCAGCCGGCTGACCTACCGCGGCCACACGGTGACCGAGACCGAGGGCTCGCAGTGCACGACCATCCGCCTGACGGACCCGGTGACCGGCCTCACGGCCGACATCGCTCTGCGGACCCGCCCCGGCAGCGGCTTCCTCCGCTCGCGGGTACGCCTGACCAACGAGGGGAGCGCACCCCTTCGGCTGGAGAGCGTGTCGACCCTGACCCTCGGCGGCATCGCGGACGGCACCGGTTCCCTCGACGGACTGACCCTGCACCGGGCGGACAACGACTGGCTCGCCGAGTGCCGCTGGCGGCACAGCCCGCTGCGCGACCACGTCGTCCGGCTGAACCGGTCCGCCCACGGCCACGAAGGACGCGGCTGCTTCGAGCGCCACTCGCAGGGCAGCTGGTCCACCGGCAGGCATCTGCCGATCGCCGCGCTCACCGACCCGACGGGCGGCGCCTGGCTCTGGCAGATCGAGTCCAGCGCGGGCTGGCGCTACGAGACGGGCGAACGCGAAGGCGCCGCCTACCTCGCCCTGTTCGGGCCCGACGACGCCCACCACCAGTGGCGCCACACACTCGCCCCCGGTGAGGAGTTCAGCACCGTACCCGCCGTCCTCGTCCGGACCCGGGCCGGCGGTCTCGACGCCGCGTTCGGCGAACTCACCGACCACCGCCGCCGGATACGCCGCGAGCACACGGATCACCGCACCCTTCCGGTGATCTACAACGACTACATGAACACCCTCATGGGGGACCCCACCACCGAGAAACTGCTGCCGCTCATCGACGCGGCCGCGGCGGTCGGCGCCGAAGTGTTCGTCATCGACGCGGGCTGGTACGACGACGACGCCCAGGGCTGGTGGGACGCCGTCGGCGCATGGGAGGCCGCGCCCAACCGCTTCCCCGGCGGCATCGAGGAAGTCCTGGGCGCCATGCGGCGGCACGGCATGACGCCCGGACTGTGGCTGGAACCGGAGGTCGTCGGGGTACGCAGCCCCCTCGCCAGAACCCTGCCGGACGAGGCGTTCTTCCGGCGCGGAGGCCTGCGCGTCACCGAGCACGGACGGCACCATCTGGACCTCCGCCACCCCGCCGCCCGCGCTCACCTCGACCGTGTCGTGGACAGACTCGTCGGTGAATGGGGCGTCGGGTACCTGAAGTTCGACTACAACATCAACGTCGGGCCCGGAACGGAGTCGGGCCACGAGAGCGCGGGCGCCGGACTGCTCGGACACCACCGCGCCCATCTCGACTGGATGAACTCCCTCCTCGACCGCCACCCGAACCTCATCCTGGAGAACTGCGGCTCGGGCGGACTGCGCATGGACTACGCCCAACTGGCCGTGGCACAACTCCAGTCCACCAGCGACCAGCAGGACCTGCTGCGCTACCCGCCCATCGCCGCCGCGGCCCCGACGGCGGTGACCCCCGAGCAGGCCGCGGTATGGGCCTACCCCCAGCCCGGCCACACCGCCGACGAGATCGCCTTCACCCTCGCCGGGGCGCTGCTCGGCCGTATCCATCTCTCGGGCTTCCTCGACCGTATGAACGACGACCAGTTGGGCCTCGTACGCTCGGCGATCCGTGTGTACAAGGACATCCGGCCGGAGATCGGCCAGGCACACCCCTTCTGGCCGCTCGGACTTCCCGCCTGGGAGGACGACTGGATCGCCCAGGGACTCCGCGGCCGGGAATCCACCCTGCTCACGGTGTGGCGAAGGCAGTCCGCCGACCAGGAACGCACGCTCACCATTCCCCACCTGCGCGGCGCCCACCTCGTGGCGGAAGTCCTCCATCCCGGCGACGCGTCCGCCGGCGCCGTCGACTGGAACGACGGGGCGGCGACGCTGACCGTCTCCCTGCCCCGACCCAACACCGCCGTTCTCCTCCGGCTGGGCGCCGCCCGCTGACCCGGGGCGGCGGACGGACAGGGCCCGGACGGGGCCCACTCGACCGCAAGGGCGTAGCTGTTCCTGTGGCATTGACGCCTTCTTGGCGGGGGACCGGCATGAAGGACAGGACGAAGACTGCCGGAAGTCGGCAATGCGGCAGAGACATGGCGTCGGCAGAATAGGGCGGGAGGGGAGCACGCGGGACGGTCCTGGTGCCGGACACCGGCAGTGATTCGGCACCAGGACCCTGAGAGCCTGGGTCATATCCCCGGTCGAGCGCCGTGCGCCCGACCGGGGATATGACACAGGCTCTGAGCGGGCAGCCGTGGTCGACACGCGGACGCCGCCGGCCCGGAGTTTCGCGGTGGCCAGGAAGTCCCGAACTCCCTGTTCGGGTGCGGACTCCCGAAGCCTCACGGCTCGTCGGCTCCCTCGTCGACCTCGTCTTCGTCTTCTCATCTGCCAAGGACGTTTCCATGGATGCCATCACCGTGGGCATCGGCGTGCTCGTCGCCGGCTGCCTCCTCGCCGTACTCGTCGTCTCCCGGCTGTTCCGCAAGGTGGAGCAGGGCAAGGCGCTGATCGTCTCCAAGATGCGCAAGGTCGATGTGACCTTCACCGGGCAGGTCGTCCTGCCGGTGCTGCACCGGGCCGAGGTGATGGACATCTCGGTGAAGACCATCGAGATCACCCGGGCCGGCAAGGAGGGGCTGATCTGCCAGGACAACATCCGCGCCGACATCCGGATCACGTTCTTCGTGAAGGTCAACAAGACCGTCGAGGACGTCATCAAGGTCGCGCAGGCCGTCGGTACGGCTCGGGCGAGCGACCGCGACACCCTGCAGGAACTGTTCCACGCGAAGTTCTCCGAGGCGCTGAAGACCGTGGGCAAGCAGCTGGACTTCACCGACCTGTACACCAAGCGGGAGGAACTGCGGTTCCGGATCATCGAGGTGATCGGTGTCGACCTCAACGGCTACCACCTGGAGGACGCGGCGATCGACTACCTGGAGCAGACGCCGCTCACCCAGCTCGACCCGGCCAATGTGCTCGACGCCCAGGGCATCCGGAAGATCACCGAGCTGACGGCCGTGGAGCACGTACGCACCAACGAGGCGCAGCGGGGCGAGGAGAAGGAGATCACCCGGCAGAACGTCGACGCCCGTGAGGCGATCCTGGAGCTGGAACGCCGGCAGGCCGACGCGGAGATCAAGCAGCGGCGGGAGATCGAGACCGTACGGGCCCGTGAGGAGGCCGAGACGGCTCGGGTGGTGGAGGAGGAGCGGCTGCGGGCGCAGTCCGCGTTCCTCAGGACCGAGGAGCAGCTCGGTATCCAGCGGGAGAACCAGGCCCGCGAGGTCGCGGTCGCCGCGAAGAACCGTGAGCGGGTCATCGCGGTGGAGGGCGAGCGGATCGAGAAGGACCGGCTGCTGGAGGTCATCGCACGCGAGCGGGAGACGGAGCTGACCCGGATCGCGGCGTCGAAGGAGGTCGAGGCGGAGAAGCGGGAGATCGCCGAGGTCGTCCGGGAGCGGGTCGCGGTGGACCGTACGGTCGCCGAGCAGGAGGAGTCCATCAAGCGGCTGCGTGCCGTGGAGGAGGCCGAGCGGCAGCGGCAGGCCGTGGTCATCGCCGCCGAGGCGGAGGCACAGGAGAGGCTGGTCAAGGACATCAAGGCCGCGGAGGCCGCCGAGCAGGCCGCCGCCCACCGGGCCGCCGAGGAACTCACCCTGGCCGAGGCCCGGTTGAAGACCGCGGACCTCGACGCACGGGCCAGGCTGCGCCTCGCCGAGGGCGTTCAGGCGGAGGCGGCGGCAGCAGGGCTGGCCGCCGTCCAGGTCCGGGACAAGGAGGCCGAGGTCATCGAGAAGGCGGGCCGTGCGGAGGCCGAGGCCACCGAGGCGCGGATGCGGGCCGAGGCGGAGGGGGCCCGGGCCAAGGCGCTCGCCGAGGCGGAGGCCATCGCCGAGAAACTGAAGGCGGAGGCCCGGGGGCTCACCGACAAGGCCGCCGCGATGGCCGCGCTGGACGAGGCGTCCCGTGGCCACGAGGAGTACCGGCTGCGGCTGGAGGCCGAGAAGGACATCCGCCTGGCCGGGTTGGACGTACAGCGGCAGGTCGCCGAGGCGCAGGCCACCGTGCTCGCCACCGGGCTGGAGAACGCCGACATCGACATCGTCGGCGGGGAGTCCGTCTTCTTCGACCGGCTGGTCGGGGCGATCGCGCTGGGCAAGGGCGTCGACGGTCTCGTCCAGCACTCCGAGACCGCGCGGGCGTTGGCCGGGCCCTGGCTGGACGGAACGTCGAGTTTCACCGACGACCTCGGCCGTGTCCTGGGCTCGGTGTCCACGGCCGATGTACGGGACCTGACCGTCTCCGCACTGCTGATGAGGCTGATGAGGACCGGCGGCGCCGACTCCACCGCCCTGAGGCAACTGCTCGACAGGGCCGGCGAACTGGGCCTCGCCGACACCCCGCTCACCACCCTGAACGGCCACAACGCCAAGGCCTGACCGACCCGTGGTCCGGAGCCGCCGCGCGAGGGGACGGCGGCTTTGGACCACGTCTTCCCCGACTTCCCGAAAGGGGCACCATGACCACGGGCCTGGACACCGGCCTGACCACCGGCCTCGACACGGGTCCGGACACCGGCCTGGACACGGGCCCGGACACCGGCGCGTACGACGTGCTGCGTGACCGCCTGGCCGCGCGGGCCGCCGAACTCGCCCGGCGCGCGGAAGCGCTCAACGCCCGCCGCGCCGAGGAGTTCGGCTCCACCCGGCTGGAGCTGACGCGCACCGCGCGGCTGCGCACCGAACCGGCCTGCGTGCCCCGCGACATCGTCACCGTCGGAGACGCCCTGCTCCTCGGCCACCACGCCACCCCCGGCACGGGCACCGGCACGGAGACGGAGACGACCGTCGGTGACGTCCTCACCCTCCACGACCGTGACCTGAACCCGCTCCCCGAGGACGCGGTGCCCGGACTGCTCGACGACCCGGTCTTCCTCCGGGAGTTCGCGTCCCTCCACCGCTACTACCGCCACGCCCGCCTCCTTCAACTCCGCCGCACCGAGAGCAAGTTGCTGGCCGTCTTCCGGACCGGCGAAAAGGCCGGTGACATCCGCGTCCTCGGCTGGGCGCTGACCGACGACGGCAGGGCGACCTTCCTGGACGCGCGCGGCGAGCGCGGCGATCACCACGACGTATACCCGCCCGCGCACGACTTCGACTGGACGGAGACGACCCGCGAGGACCATGTCCTGGGCCGGCACCCGCATATCTCCATCGAGGGCGAGGTGTTCGTCGCGACGGTCGGCGGGACGCTGACGATCAAGGTCGAGGACGACACCGAGACGGGCGAGGGGATTCACGCCGAACCGGTCGCCGAGCCGTTGCAGTCCCTCGCCGACGCCGACCTCGCGTACGCGCGCGTGGGAGCGCTCATCCTGCTGCGAGTCCTCCCCTACAAGGAGGACGTCCACCGCTACCTCGTCTTCAACACGCTCACCAGGACCGTCGTACGCCTCGACGGCATCGGGCGGGCGTGCCGCCGCCTGCCCGAGGACCACGGCATCGTCTTCCCCGGCGGCTACTGCCTGGCCACCGGAGCGCACAAGACCTTCGACGGCGTCGCCGCCTCCTCGGACATGGCAGCCCTGGAGTTCGAGCGCGTGGTCCGCTCGCCCAACGGCGAGGACGTGCTCTTCGCGTTCCACGCGCGCGTGGAGGGCCGCGGCCTGCTGCTGCCCTACAACGTGATCCGCAAGGAGATCGAGGCCCCGCTGTCCTGCCGGGGCTGGGCCCTCTTCGACGACGGCACCCTCGCCGTCCTGCGGGCCGACGGCACCGAACCCCGGCGCGTCCACCCGCTCCAGCTGTGGACCTCCCCGTACGTCTCCGACACCCACGCCGCCGCCCGGCCCGTCGGCACCGGTCCGCTGGCGCGGGTCGGGAACGCCGATCTCGTCCGGGGCATCTCCGACTGCCTGTCCATCGCGGGCGCCGTCGCCGAGACCACCCCGACCGGCGAGGTCTACCAGGCGCTCGCCGCCGCCTGCGTCCGCGCGGCCGACTCCCACCACTGGCTGCGCGATCCCGAACTCGGCGATCTGCACGAGCCGCTCACCCAGGTGAGGGCCACCGCCGAGCAGGTGCTGGCCGAGTTCGAGACCGTCCGGACCCTCACCCGGCAGGCCGCCGAAGCGCTCGCCGAAGCCGCCGCGCGGATCGCCGCGGTCGTACGACGGCTGCGCGGCGAGGCACCCCGCACCGCCCTCGCCTGGCTGACCGGCCTCACCGAACTCCGCCGTGCCCAGGGCCACTTGCTCACCCTCAAGGACCTGCGGTACGCCGACATCGCGCGCATCGACGCACTCGCCGCCGAGGCCGGGGCCGACCTCGCCGGCTTCGGGCAGCGGGCGGTCACCCACCTCGCCCGCGAGGACGCCTTCGCCGGCCACCGGGCCGACATGGAGCGCCTCGCCGCGGACGCCCAGACGCTCACCACCGTCGCCGAGGCCGCGCCGCTCGCCGCCCGCCTCGACGACCTCGCCGAGCAACTGCGCACGGTGACCGAGGTCGTCGCCGGACTGGACATCGGTGACGCCACCCTCCGCACCCGGGTGCTGGAGCGGATCGCCGAGGTCGTCGGCGGCGTCAACGCCGCCCGCGCCACCCTCGACGGCCGCAGCCGCGAACTGGGGGAGCGCGAGGGGCGTGCCGAGTTCGCCGCCGAGTTCGCCCTGCTCGGCCAGATGGTCACCGGAGCGCTCGCCTCCGCCGACAGCCCCGAGGCGTGCGACGACCACCTCGCCCGCGCACTCGTACGGGTGGAGGACCTGGAGGCGCGATTCTCGGAGTCGGCCGAGCACGACGACCTCCTCGGGGAACTGTCGGACAAGCGCGACGAGATCCACGAGGTGTTCTCCGCCCGCAAACAGAACCTCGCCGACGCCCGCGCCCGCCGGGCCGAGCGCCTCGCCGACTCGGCCGACCGCGTCCTCGGGACGATCACCCGCCGTACCTCCACGTTCACGGACGCGGACGCCGTCGCCACGTACTTCACCTCCGACCCGCTGCCCGCCAAGGTCCGCCGTATCACCGGTGAACTGCGCCAACTCGGTGACCGGGTCAGGGCGGAGGAACTGGACGGCGGCCTGACGTCCGCCCGCCAGGAGGCGCTGCGGGCCCTGCGCGACCGTACCGACCTCTACGCCGACGACGGCCGCAGCCTCCGCCTGGGCACCCACCGTTTCGCCGTCAACACCCAGCCCCTGGACCTCACCCTCGTCCCGCACGGCGATGGCCTGGCCTTCGCGATCACCGGCACCGACCACCGCTCCCCGGTCACCGACCCCGACTTCGCCGCGACCCGCCCCTACTGGGACCGCCCGCTGCCGTCGGAGTCCCCCGAGGTCTACCGCGCCGAACACCTCGCCGCCCGCCTGCTCGACGAACACGGCCCGACGGCCCTCGCGGAGGCCGACGACCTGCCCGCCCTGGTCCGGCGGGCGGCGCAGACGGCGTACGACGAGGGCTACGAACGCGGTGTCCACGACCAGGACGCGACCCTGATCCTCACCGCGCTGCTGCGCCTGTACGAGGCCGCCGGCCCGCTCCGCCACGAGCCCGCCGCCCGCGCCGCCGCCCTGCTGTTCTGGGCCCACGGCACCACGGCCGAGGAACGCGCCTCCTGGACCCGGCGCGCGCGGTCCCTGGCACGCGCCCGCGACACCTTCGGCCCCACCACCGCGATCGACGACCTACGCGCGGAGCTGGCGCAGGCGATCGGCGCGCAGGCGCACAGCACACCACCGCTCGCCGAATCAACGCCCAGCGGCGTCGCGGCACTCGGCACCGCCCCGCCCACCGCACCAGCGTCTGCCGCCGCCTACCTCTTCGACGAGCTGACCGACGGCCCCGACGGCTTCGTCATCAGCGCCGGAACCCGCACCCTCCTCGACAAATTCCGCCGTACGGTGGGCACGTCGGCCTACGACGACGACCTCGCCGCACTCGACACCCTCACCGCCCGCAGGCAACTCGTCGAGGCATGGCTGACGTCGTACACCACCGCGACCGGCACGGACATCACCCCCGGTGATCTGGCCGAGGCGGTCGCCGCCGAACTCTGCCCGGACCTGGCCCGCTACGAGTCCGACGCGCCGCTGACCGCCACCGTCGAGGGCCTGCTCGGCACCCACCCACGTATCACCGCCCGCACCCTCACCCTCCGCGTCGACGAACTCCTCGCCCGCACACGGGAGTTCCGCACCCATGAGGTCCCCGCCCACCGCGCGTACCAGCGCCGCCGTACGGCACTGGTGGCCGCCGAGCGCAGCCGTCTGCGCCTGGACGAGTACCGGCCGCGCGTGATGTCGTCGTTCGTCCGGGGCCGGCTCGTCGACGAGGTCTACCTCCCCCTGATCGGCGACAGCCTCGCACGGCAACTCGGCACCACGGGCGGGACCGAACGCACGGACACCGGCGGTCTGCTGCTGCTCATCTCCCCGCCCGGCTACGGCAAGACGACGCTCATGGAGTACGTCGCCGACCGGCTCGGGATGATCCTCGTCAAGGTGAACGGCCCCGCACTGGGCCGCGCGGTGACCTCCCTCGACCCGGCCGAGGCCCCCAACGCCACCGCCCGCCGGGAGATCGAGAAGATCAACTTCGCGCTGGAGGCGGGCAACAACACCCTTCTGTATCTGGACGACATCCAGCACACGTCCCCCGAACTCCTCCAGAAGTTCATCCCCCTCTGCGACGCCACCCGCCGCATCGAGGGCGTACGGGACGGCCGGCCACGCACCTACGATCTGCGCGGCAAGCGCTTCGCCGTCTGTATGGCGGGCAACCCCTACACCGGGTCCGGCGGTCGCTTCCACATCCCCGACATGCTCGCCAACCGGGCCGACGTATGGAACCTCGGTGACGTCCTGACCGGCAAGGAGGACGCCTTCGCGCTCAGCTTCATCGAGAACGCCCTCACCGCCAACCCGGTCCTCGCCCCACTCGTCGGCCGCGACCGCGCCGACCTCGACCGGCTGATCCGGCTGGCCGAGGGCGACCCCACGGCCCGCGCCGACCGCCTCACCCACCCGTACGCGGCGGCCGAGCTGGAGCGGATTCTGGCCGTCCTGCGCCATCTGCTGACGGTCCGCGACACGGTCCTCGCGGTGAACGCCGCGTACATCGCCTCGGCGGCCCGGTCGGACACGGCCCGCACGGAGCCGCCCTTCCTGCTCCAGGGCTCGTACCGCACCATGAACAGGATCGCCCAGCGTGTCCAACCGGTCATGAACGACGCCGAGGTGGCCGCCCTGATCGACGACCACTACACGGCCGAGGCCCAGACCCTCACCGCCGGCACCGAGGCCAATCTGCTGAAGCTGGCCGAGCTGCGCGGCACCCTCACCCCCGAACAGGCCGTTCGCCGGGCCGAGTCGAAGGCCGCGTACGTGCGCGCCCACGCCCTCGGCGGCGGCGCGGACGACGACCGGCTCTCCCGCGCGGTCGCCGCCCTCGGGCTGCTCGCCGACCGGATCGCGGCGGTCGAGACGGCGATCAACCGGGCCGTCGGCCCGAGCCGCCCGCAGACCAACCCCACGGTCCGGCCGCTCCCGGAGTTCCGCGACGACGGGCGCTCCGACACTCGCCCGGCCGACGGCTAGGCACCGGGTCCGCGTGTCCGGAGCTGTGGCTGTCGGCCGAGGAGTTCGGCGAGGCCCTGGCGGGTCGCGGCGAGGACCACGCGGTCCTGTGGGCGCAGGACGTAGCCGGGGTGGAGGTCCCAGACGAGTCCGGCGGGCCGGCCGGGATCGTCGTGGGCCGGGGTGGCGGCGAGGTCGGGCACGCGGTCGTCGGGGGCGGCGGTGTCCAGGGCGAGGACGCGCCAGGCACCGGGGCGGAAGGACTCGGCGATGGTGCGCCCCTCCAGTTGCGGGTGCCCGGCGACGATCAGCGCGGCGAAGAGGAGCACGCGGCGTTCGACGGGGATGGCTCCCAGGATCTGCCGGCCCATCATGGCGCCGGCGAACGCGGGCGCGGCGAGGGTGGAGACGCTGCGGCTGCGGGTGAGGGCGTCGGGGTGGGCGGCGCGCAGGGTGCGGTGGACGGCGGTGGCGAAGTCGTCGTCGTACAGGCGCAGCACGACCCGCAGGTCGGGCTTCACGGAGCGGGCGTACAGGGCGGCTTCGAGGTTGGTGGTGTCGACGCTGGTCAGGGCGAGCAGGGCGTGGGCGCGGTGGACGCGTGCCGCTTCCAGGACGCCCTCCTGGGTGACGTCGCCGAGGACGGTGGGCACCCGTAGCCTGCGGGCGAGCGGGATACCGCGCGCCTCGGGGTCCTCCTCGACGCACACCACGGGGATGCCGAGTTCGTGCAGCCGGGACAGGACACGGGTGCCGATCTTGCCGAGGCCGAGCAGGACGACATGGCCGGACAGGGCGCGGGGCGGTCGGCGCAGCGCGGAGGCGGTGCGGAAGGTGCCGAACGCCTCCAGGGCGGCGGCGAGCAGCACGGGCAGGAAGAGCAGACCGGCCAGACCCGCGAGGAGCTGGAGGATCTGGCGGGCCGTGGACTCGTCGAGAGCGGGGTCGTTGATGGCGAACAGGTCGAGCAGGGTGAGATAGGCGGCGTGCAGCGGCTGCTCGCCGGTGGTCGCCCAGGTGGCGACGGCGAGGCCGAGCGCGCAGATCGCGAGTCCGGCCAGCGACCAGCGCAGCCGGGCCGGGAACAGCGTGCCGAGCGGCAGTCCCCGTCCGGTCAGACGGCCCGGTGGGGGAGCGGTGCCGGTGTGGGTGACGGCCTCCAGGACGACCGTGCCGTGGCCCGTGGCGGCGGCCACCGTCCGGTCGTCGGGCAACAGCGTCGGCCCCTCCCGGCCGCTGGCGTCCGAACCCTCCGTGCCCGCCGGGTCGTTGGTGGTCGAGGACAGCAGGGCGAGCGTGCACAGACCCGGGTCGGCGGCCTCGCCCCGCCCCGGAGGGGTGCGTTCCACCGCGCGCAGCAACAGCCCGTCGGCCTGGATGACCTTGCTCGTGCCCGCGACGGCGGTGGCCGCGAGTGCCGGGGCCGCGGTGTCCGCGTCCGACAGAACGGTGGTGGAGGTGTCCAGCTCCGCCGGGTCCAGACCGGGCACGGCGAGGGCGGCGGCCTGGTCGAGGAGTTCCTCCAGATGCTGGCCGAGCTTGCGGTTGTAGAGCCGGATGACCAGACGCAGCCGGGAGTTGAGACGGCGGGCGGCCAACGCGGCACGGATATTGGCCTCGTCGTCGTCATACACCAGGGCCAGCGCGGCGGCCCCCCGCACACCGGCCTCCTCCAGCACACCCTCGTCCGGCTCGGCGGCTTCGAGGACACGCGGAGCGCCGGGGCCGCCGTCCGCCCGGGTCATCGCGGTCTGCACCCGGCCGAGCAGCGACGACGCACGCCCCCGCCCGCCGCCCGTGGGGGCTACGCGTCGCGAGGCCGGTACGACGAGGGTGACCCGCTCCCGGTACACCGTGGTCAACTCGGCGGCCAGCCGCTCGGCGAGCGCGTCGTCACCACACACGATCATGTGCCCGGACACGGTGACACCACGAGCGGCCTGAGGGAAGACGGTCATACGGTCCGGTCCTTTCCGCGCGGCCGAAGAGGGAGTTCGCCCCGGACCGCCGACCAGACTTCCCGGCACACCACCCGAATCCTATGCTTTCTTGACGTGGTGTTGACATGCCCTTGATGCGCAACTCCGGGCTCCGCACCCTGCCGGGTTCCGGCAGGGAGAGCGGCGGTGACGACGTCCCGCGTGGGCCGGCACGGCGGAACGTGCGCTAGAAAGGGCGTCAACGGCGTATCAAGATCAGGGGGACGTGGATGGCGGGGCGGCACGTTCCGGAGGAGTTCGCGGAATACCTGGAGGGGTACGCCACCGTCCTTGAGGACACCGCCGCCACCGGTCGCCGACTGACCCGGGAGGAACTCGACTCCCGCCGCGGCCTCGGTGAACGGGCCGCGGAGGCCGGTCTGGGGCTGCGCGCCCTGGTCGCCGCCCACCTGGCCGCCACCCGCGCGAACTGGCCGACGGACCAGCGCGCCACCGTGGACAGCGTCCTCGCCTCCGCGGCCCAGGCCCTCGACGCGTTCGCCGAGGGCTACGAACGGGCGCAGCGACTCGCCGTACGCCAGGAGGAGGCCGCCCGGCGGGAGTTCATCGACGATCTGCTGTACGGCCGCAGCGATCTCGGCCGGCTCGCCCAGCGCGCGGAGCGCTACGGGCTGCGGCTGTCCTACGAGCACGCGGTCGCCGTGGCACGCGGCACGGCCGTGTACGACGAGGGCGACCCGGTGCTGCGGGAGGTGGAACGCGCGCTGATAGGGCGGTTCGGCGATCGCAGCATCCTGCTCACCACCAAGGACGGCAGGCTCGTGTGCATCGCCCCCGGCGACCAGGAGGACGTGCTCGCCCACTTCGCGAAGCAGGCGTTCGCCGCGACCGGCGGCGGCCAGGTGGCGATCGGCCGCCCCCAGCCCGGCGCGGCGGGCGTGGTCCACTCCTACGAGGAGGCCCTGAACACCCTCGACCTGGCCGAACGCCTGGAACTCGACGATCCCGTGCTGCGCGCCGCCGACCTCCTCGTCTACCCCGTCCTCACCCGCGACCGACAGGCCATGGCCGACCTGGTCGTCAGCGCCCTCGGCCCGCTGCGCGGCGCCCGTGGCGGAGCCCAGCCGCTCCTCGACACCCTCACCGCCTACTTCGACTCCGGCTGCGTCTCCGCCGAAGCGGCCCGACGGCTCTCCCTGAGCGTCCGCGCGTTCACCTACCGCCTGGAACGCATCCACAAGCTCACCGGCGCCGACCCGTCCGACCCGGTCCACCGCTACACCCTCCAGACCGCGGTGATCGGCGCCCGCCTGCTGGACTGGCCGACCAAGCCGTTCTGACGCGACCGACCGAACCCTTCTGAGACGAGGACGGCAGGAACCGAAACGCCCGCTCACCAGCCCGTCAGCAGCAGATGGTTGAGGAGCAGGGCCAGGGCGGCCTGCGAGGTCAGCCAGGCGCGGGAGCGGTCGAGGTACGCGCCGGCCGCGAGGAGCCATACCGCGAACGGCAGCCAGATGCGTTCCGTCTCCGCCTTGCTCATCCCGGACAGGTCGGCGGCCACCACCATCAGCAGGGCCGCGCACAGCAGCAGCCCCAGCCGGCGCCCGGCGGTGGGCGTCTCGTGCCACCGGGCGAGCAGGGCGCCCGTCCTCCGCAGCCCGGCGACCGTGGCCGGACCCACCACCAGGACCGCGCAGGCGAGATTGGCCCACACCCAGTAGCCGTACGGACGGAAGCCGCCGGCGCCCTGGTGGTAGCGCTCCACGAGCAGGCGGTACGCCTCCCACCAGTCGAAGCCCAGAGCCGTGAACACCACCGGGACCACCAGGAGCCCGGCGATCGCGTACGGGAGGACCGGCAACCGCCGCGAGCCGAGCAGCAGGACGGCGGCGGCCGGCATGGCGAAGAGCATGAAGCCGTACGACAGATAGAGGGCGAGACCGAGGAGGAGACCGGCGGCGAGCGCGGCCGCTCTCGGGCGGTGGCCCGTCACCGCGAGGGCGAGGAAGGCCATGGCCCAGGCGGTGACCGCCGCGAAGTAGCCGTCCGCCGACGTGCCCGCCCAGACCGCCGCCGGGGCCAGGACGAGGAAAGGGGCGGCGCGGCGGGCCAGTTCCTCGCTCGCCAGTGCCCGCACGGTGATGAGAACGGCGGCCGCCGTGGTCGCCCCGACGATGATGACGAAGACACCCGCCCACGCACCGCCGCCCAGGCCGATCCGGTCGAGGAGGACGAAGGTGAGGGGGGCCGCCGGGGGATGGCCGGCGACATGCGGGGGCCAGTGGTCGGGGGAGCCGAGCAGGATGTGGTCGGTGAAGGTCCGCAGGGTGGCCGGGATGTCGTCGAAGCGGTCGATGACCTGGAGGTACTCGTACCTGGTCGTCAGCCGGCGGGCGATGCCGCGGTGCCAGCCGTCGACCAGGGCCAGGGAGAAGGTCCAGGCCGCCGCAGTGCCCCAGGAGACGAGCAGCAGCCGGTGCCAGGGGAGGCGGGCGGTCAGGGAGGGGCCGTACGCCACCACGGCCACGGCGACGGCGATCGCGGCGGGGGTGCCCGGGCCCGTATGGGGCAGCCAGTTGGCGTACAGCGGCGGCCGGCCGACGTGCAGGACGTCATCGGCACGCTTGATGGCGCCGCCGACCAGCGCCGCCGTCACCACCAGCAGCGCGGCGGCGGCGACGGCGTACAGATCGCGGCGCAGTTCGCGATGGGGCTCACGGGGAGGGCCGGGGCGGGGCGCGCGGGGAAGGTCGAGGAGAGGATCGCGGTTCACGTGCGACGACGCTAGGCCGGACGGCGGCCCGGCGGCCCCCGACAGGCGCGGACGTCAGCCTTTCGTCATGAGTCGCACGGCCTCCGACCGGCCGCTTCGGACCTAACGTCGGGCCATGGCACGGTTTCCCTCCACACGCTCCTCACCTTCCTCACCCTCCTCACCGTCCTCGTCCGCTTCCCCCGCCTCCCCCGGCTTCTGGCGCAGCCCGCTGCGCGGCCCCTGGTTCACCTCGCTCCTCGGTGTGGTCCTGCTCGCCGGGACCACGGTGCTGTTCGTCACCGGACTGCTGTCGTACGCCGCCTACAACCCGGACCTGTCGCCGGTGAACGACAAGACCCCCGACAAGGGCATCCTCGGGTTCTACCTCTTCGCCTGGCCGACGGACCCGCACTGGCTGTACCGGCTGAACCAGGGCGTCCACGTCACGCTCGGGATCGTGCTCATCCCCGTCCTGCTGGCCAAGCTGTGGTCGGTGGTGCCGAGGCTGTTCCAACTGCCGCCGGCCCGGTCCCTCGCCCATGCCCTGGAGCGGGTCTCGCTGCTTCTGCTGGTCGGCGGCGTGCTGTTCGAGTTCGTGACGGGCATGCTCAACATCCAGCTCGACTACGTCTTCCCCGGCTCCTTCTATCCGCTGCACTTCTACGGGGCGTGGGTGTTCTTCGCCGCGTTCGTGGTGCATACGGCGCTGCGGGCGCCGACGGCCGTGCGCAATCTGCGCCGGATGCGGGGGCGGGGGAGCACGGGGGAGGGGGCCGCGCCGCCGGACGCGTCGGACGGCGCCTCGCGGCCGGTGCCTCCGGAGGGGGCTGCGCCGCCGGTCTCCTCGGAGGAACCCTCCCTGGTGTCACCGCATCCCGCCGAACCGACCGTGTCGCGGCGCGGAGCCGTATGGCTGGTCGGCGGTGGTTCGCTGCTGCTCCTCGGGACGACCGTGGGCCAGAACTTCGACGGCCCGCTGCGGCGCACGGCCCTCCTCGCCCCGCACGGCGGTGCCGAGCCCGGCAGTGGGCCGAACGGCTTCCAGATCAACAAGACCGCCGAGTCCAGGGGGATCAGCCCGGCCGAGACCAGCGAGGAGACATGGCGGCTGACCGTCACCGGGCCCACGGGCACCGTCCGGCTGAGCCGCGCCGAACTGCTCGAACTCCCCCTGCGCAGCGCGGCGTTGCCCATCGCCTGTGTGGAGGGCTGGTCCACCTCCGACCAGTGGTGGCGTGGCGTACGGCTGCGGGACCTCGCCGCCCTCGTCGGGTACGAGCCGGACGCGGCGCCCGACGTCCTCGTGGAGTCCCTCCAACGGCGCGGCGCCTTCCGCCGAGCGGCCCTGCGCGCCAACCAGGTGCGCGACGCCCGTTCCCTGCTCGCCCTGGACGTCAACGGCGAGCCACTGTCCCCCGACCACGGCTACCCGGCGCGGATCATCGTGCCCGCCGCGCCCGGTGTCCTCAACACCAAGTGGGTGACCCGGATGACGTTCGGAGACCTGAAGTGACGCGAGGACCTGGGGCGCCCCGGAGACCTGGAACGAAGAGGCTCCGCCTCCGCGTCGGCAGCCCCTTCCAACTGCTGCTCCTGGCCTGCTCGTTCGCGCTCGCGGGATACGCGGGGGTGCGACTGCTGGCCGACGACTGGTTCCAGGTCGCGCTGTGGTTCGTGGGCGCGGCGGTGGTCCACGACCTCGTACTGCTGCCGCTGTACGCGACGGCCGACCGCTCGCTCGTACGGGCGGCGGGGGCGACCGGGCACCGGGACCTGGCGGTGTACGTGCGCGTACCCGCCGCCCTGTCCGGCTTGCTGCTGCTGGTGTGGTTCCCGCTGATCAGCGGCCGGGTGGCGGACCGTTACGAGTCCGCCACCGGACTGTCGGCCGACGGCTTCGCCGCCCGCTGGCTGCTGATCACCGCCTTGCTGTTCGGCGGTTCGGCGCTGGTGCTGGCGCTGCGGGTCCGGCGGCGGGCGCGATTGCGCAGGGCGACGAAGGAACGCCCGCCCGCCGTCCACTGACCTGCGGCACGCCACCCGAGAGGACGGGCGTGCCGCAGCAGCGCCGGGGTGCCGAGCCGGGCCCAGGGGAAAGCGCCCCCGGGCCCGCCACCGCTCCCGACTCCACCGCCGGCCGTGGCCCCGGCTCCGCCTCCCGCCCCGACGCCGTTCACGAGGTGGACCTCGACGCGTTCGTCCACGTCCACCGGGACCGTCTCGGCGATCAACAGGCCGCCGGGGCGCAGCAGTTCGGCCAGCCGGGCGAGGAGGGCGCGGGGGTCGCCGCCGATGCCGAGGTTGCCGTCGAGGAGCAGGGCGGTGTCCCAGCGGCCCTCGCCGGGCAGCGACTCGAACACCGAGCGCCTCAGTGCTCGGCCGCCGAGCCGCAGGGTGTGGGCGACGGCGGCCTGGCTGACGTCGATGCCGAGCACGGGTCGCCCCCGGGCGGCGAGTTCGGCGACCAGCCGCCCCGGCCCGCACCCCACGTCGAGAACGGCACCCTCGCACAGCCCCAGCACCTCCAGGTCCACGGTGTCGGCGCGGGCACACCACCGCTCCACTTCCAGGGGCAGCAGCCAGCCGTCCGCGCGCCGCAGAAACAGAGGCCCGCGCCCGGCGCGCAGGGCGTCGGCGTAAGGGTCGCCGGACCAGGTCGGCCGCGAGGCCTGCTGCCGTACGCCGTTCGCGGGGCCGTGTATCGCCGTGAGCCCACCCATCGGCCGTTCCCCTCTCCCGTCGGCCACCCCCGTCTCCCTCATCGGCCGCTGACCGCCCGCAGCCGGGCCAGTTCCGCCGCGAACCGGGTGCGCGGCGCGAGCGCGGCGACGGTCTCGGCGTCGTCGGCGGTGTCGACGTCCCGCAGACGGGGCAGGTCGCGGACCCGCAGCCCGGCGGCGACCAGCCGGGCGCGTTGGACGGCCCCGGTGACGGGCGTCGACATGGGCACCCCGCGCAGGAGTTCGGGGTCCGGTTCGGCGAGTCCGAGGGCCCAGAAGCCGCCGTCCTCGGCCGGACCGAACACCGCGTCGCCCCCGGTGAGGTCCACCGTCAGCGACTCCGGGGTGATCTGCGGGGTGTCCATGCCGATGAGCAGGGCCGGGCCCTCGCAGCGCGCGAAGGCGTCCGCCAGCCGCTCGTCCAGCCCGCCCGCGCACTGCGGTACGACGTCGAAGCCCGGCGGCAGCCAGGGGCCGGGCCGCCCGTCCAGCACGAGGACACGGCGCAGGGCGGGCGTCGCGGCCACCGCCCGCAGGGTGTCCGCGAGGGCCGCCTCGGCGAGCGCCGCCGCCTCGACGGGAGTGAAGGGCGGGGTCAGCCGGGTCTTCACCCGCCCCGGCCTGGGCTCCTTGGCGATGACGAGGAGGGTGGTCATCAGCGTCATCGGCGTACCCCTTCCGCCGTGCCGTCGTACGTGTCCCCGCATGTGTCCTCGTGCGGGTCCCGAGGCGTCTGCTTGTGAGGGTCCTCGTCCTCCCGGGCGGGCGGTTCACGCAGGACGCGGCTCATGTCCCGTACCGCGTGCCAGGTGCCGCGCCAGGTGCCCGTCACTTTCGAGTCCCCGGTGCGCGGCAGGTACGGCACGTCGTGCTCGGTCACCCGCCAGCCCGCGTCGGCGGCGCGTACGACCATCTGCAACGGGTAGCCGCTGCGCCGGTCGGTGAGGCCGAGGGCGAGCAGTGGCTCACGGCGGGCGGCGCGCAGCGGGCCGAGATCGTGCAGCCGCAGCCCGGTACGGCGGCGCAGCATCAAGGCGAGCGCGAGATTGCCGGCCCGGGCGTGCGCGGGCCATGCGCCCCGCGCCCGCGGGCGGCGCCTGCCGAGGACGAGGTCGGCCTGTCCCTGCCGTACCTCCTGGACGAAGGGGACGAGCAGCGACGGGTCCAGCGACGCGTCGCAGTCGCAGAAGCAGACGATGCCGGCCGTGGCGGCGGTCAGACCGGCGTGGCACGCGGCACCGAAGCCGCGGCGCGGTTCCTGGACCACGGTCGCGCCGAGCCGTCGGGCGATGTCCGCCGAGCCGTCGCTGGAGCCGTTGTCCACGACCAGCGCACGCCAGCCCGCCGGGATACGGGCCAGTACCCAGGGCAGGGCCTCGGCCTCGTCCAGGCAGGGGAGCACGACATCGACGTCCGGGCGGGGACGCTGGGCATCGACATCCGGGCGGGAACGCGCGGCATCGGCGTCCGGTGGTGGTGGGGGAGAGGTCGTCACGGCTTCACCCTACGAGGACGAAGTTCACATATCGGGCCTCGCCTCCTTACGGAACGCTGACGTCGGGCGGCTGCCGGGACGGTGGGGCGGCGCGGGGGCCGGGCGTGGTGCGAGGCTGGGCGCCATGGAACAGCAAGCAAGTGCAAGGGCGGCGGCGCGTGTCCTCGTGGTCGACGACGACCCCACGGTCGCCGAGGTCGTCGCCGGGTACCTCGACCGCGCCGGATACGTCGTCGACCGTGCCGGTGACGGTCCGGCCGCGCTGGCCCGCGCCGCCGAGCACCGGCCGGACCTGATCGTGCTGGACCTGATGCTGCCCGGCATGGACGGCCTGGAGGTGTGCCGCAGAATGCGGGCGCGCGGCCCGGTGCCGGTCATCATGCTCACCGCGCGCGGCGACGAGGACGACCGAGTCCTGGGCCTGGAGGTGGGCGCCGACGACTACGTCACCAAGCCGTTCAGCCCCCGCGAACTGGTCCTGCGCGTCGACTCCGTACTGCGCCGCGCCCGGCCCGCGGCGAGCGCCGGCCCCCTGGGCACCTTGCGCTCGGCGGGCCTCGCCGTCGACCCGGCCGCCCGTCGCGCCACCAAGAACGGCGCCGAACTCGCCCTGACCCTGCGGGAGTTCGACCTCCTCTCCTTCTTCCTCGGCAACCCGGGCCGCGCGCACAGCCGCGAGGACCTGATGCGCGAGGTCTGGGGCTGGGACTTCGGCGACCTGTCCACGGTCACCGTCCACGTCCGCCGACTGCGCGGCAAGGTCGAGGACGACCCGGCCCACCCCCACCTGATCCAGACGGTCTGGGGCGTCGGCTACCGCTTCGACCCCACCGGCGCCCCGATCCGGCCTTTGGCCGACGGCGACACCACCCGGCCTTTGGTCGACGGTGGTCCCGCGCGGCCCTTGGTCGACGGTGGTCCCGCGCGGCCCTTGGTCGATGGCGGCTCCTCCGGCAGCCCGGCCGCCGGGGGCCCCATCGGGCTCTTGGACGGCGGTGGTTTTTCCCGGCCTTTGGTTGGCGGTGGTCCCGCGCGGCCTTCGGCCGATGGCGGCTCCTCCGGCAGCCTGGCCGCCGGGGACCTCATCCGGCCTTTGGCCGGCGGTGGTCCCACTCGACCCTTGGCCGGTGGCGACTTCACCGGCAGCCCGGCCGCTGAAGACCCCGCCCGGCCTTCGGTTGGCGGTGGTCCCATGCGGCCCTTGGTCGGTGGCGGCTCCTCCGGCAGCCCGGCGGCCGGGGCTCCTACCCGGCCCTTGGCCGGTGGCGACTTCACCGGCAGCCCGGCCGCTGAAGACCCTGCCTGGCCTTTGGTTGGCGGTGGTCCCATGCGGCCCTTGGCCGGTGGCGACTTCACCGGCAGCCCGGCCGCTGAAGACCCCGCCCGGCCTTCGGTTGGCGGTGGTCCCATGCGGCCCTTGGTCGGTGG